>NZ_JAEFCH010000032.1:0-50368 GCF_016406015.1 Acidovorax sp. IB03
TTGGCAGCAGTGAGTGAGGGCTTGGCTTATTCGGGGCGTCCATATAAGGTTCTTAGAAGCCGGGCAGTATGCCCCGGTGTTCGTCCAGCGTGCTCACGTAACTGCTGGCCGTGGGCCGTAGCCGCCCACCCTTGCGGGCTACCACGGTGCCAATGCTCACAAAGCACAACGCCTGCTCGCCCGGCGCCAGCCGGAACAGCGCCCGCAGGCTCGAAGCCTTCAGGGCCTTGCCGCTGGTCAGCGCCGAGCCGTACCCCTGGGCGGTGGCCATGAGCAGCATGTTTTGAATGGCGCAACCGGCCGACACCATGCGCTCGGCCAGCTCAATGTCGGCATCGCCCCGCTCGCCATCCACAATGGCCAGCAGCAACACGGGGGAACGGTAGGCCTTTTCGCGCGCCTGCTCCACCTGTTCAGGGGCGGCATCGGGGTCACGCTCCAGCAGGGCCTCGGCAAACACATCGGCCAGCAGCGTGCGCGAGGTGTCGGGCACCAGCACAAAGCGCCAGGGCGTGAGCTGGCCGTGGTCGGGCGCATGGGCAGCCGCCTGCAGGATGGCGGCCAGCTCGGCCACGTTGGGGCCCGGCGCCCCCAGGCGCTTGGGCAAGATGGTCTGGCGGGACTGGATCAACGCCGCTGCAAGACCGGCGGTGTCATCGGCACTGGGCATGTGTTCGATCATGGCATGTTTGAGCGCCCCGGTGCTGCTGCGGCCGCCGCCGCGCACGGGATCCAAAGGCCAAGGGAAGACAGACATGAGGAAATCCTTTCGTCCAGGGTTCAGCCGGGGCGCCCATCGGGGCGCAAGCGGCCATACCAGCGCGCCAGCCGCCCACCCCACACCCCCATGGTGATGAGCCACACGCTGGCGCTGGCCAGCAGCAACCAAGGCAACGCTCCAGCCGGCCACACTGGCAAGGTGGCTGCAATGCGCAGCAAGGTGGCCAGCTGCAGCAGGCAGAACAGCGACCACACGATGCGGTCGGCCACCAGAGCCCGCCCGCCGTGGCCACACGACACCCGCGTGACCATGGCCAGCATCAGCGACGCCAAGCAGCCCATCGACAACGCATGGAGCGCACCCAGGCCCAGGCTACCAACGCCCAGACCCACCGCCAGCCACTGCGCGAGGCCGCCCAGCAAGAAGGCGACACCCAGCCACAAAAATCCGATGTGCAGCATGGCCAACAGTTTGTTCTTGAGGCTTTGCACCAGGCCCCACACCCACGCCAGCCACACCAGAACACCGCCCACCAGCACCTGCAGCGTGCCGTGCACCACCGCCCATGCGGGCCCGGCCGGGCTGGCGGCAATGCCGCCCCACTCCAGCCACGCAGCCAGCACCTGCATGCCCGCGGCGGCCAGCATGAGCCACAGCACCCAGAACGGACGCCAGGCCTGCACCAGCGGCATGGCGCTGGAGGTGAAGAAAGGAATCATGCGGTGCGCCACCGTGACGTAGACCACCACCACAAAGCCCCACAGGCCGCAAAACACCCACACCCGGGCCAGCGCATGGGCCTGCAGCAGCATGGCCACCCAAACGCCCGCCGCGCTCAAAGTGCCCAGCACGCAGGCAAAGCCAATCACGCGGGCATGGAGCTGGTCTTCCGCCTGGCTCAGGTGCACCCGGCCCCAGAACTGCACCGTCATCCATGCAAGCCCGGCGCACGCCAGCGCCAGACCGGCGAGGGCCAAAGCGGCGTGCAAATGCGCCCCGGCCAGCCACAAGAGCCATCCAATGGTTTGTAGAAACAACGGGGGCCGCACGGCGGACACTGGCAATGGATCCACCCCCAGCCACTTGGGGCCAGCGGTGAACAGGAAGCCGGCGAAATACAGCGGAATGAAGCCGAGCACCATCACCGCCGAATGCACCAGCGTGGGTGAAACAGCGTAGCCCGAGGCATAGGGCAAGCCCAGCCAGCCCGTGGCGCGGTCCACCTGCACCGCGCCCCACCACAGCGCAGACGCCACCAGCACCACCATGGCCAGGAAGAAGCTCAGCCGATGGGGCGCCAGCATGAGGTACTGCACACGCCAGTGCTTGTCGAGTTGCGCCAGGGCCTCTTTCGAGGGCTTGCCTGACGCGACCTTCAGCGGGATGGTGGGGCGAGGCGTATTCATCCGCAGCTACCCAGGTGGCCGCATTGGGTGCAGTAGTCGCAGCCGTCCTTGCGGATCACGGCGTGCGCGCCGCATTCACTGCACTTCTTTCCTGCCATGGCAGGCGGCATGCCAGCGGGCGCTTCAGGCTCGTCCAGCGGCAGGGATTGCTGCTGCGGCTCGGCCACGCGGCGGGCCAGAATGTTTTGCACAGCAAAGGCGATGGCAGCCACTTCCGAGTCATGCCACATGGGCACCATGGCGCCATCGGCGCGCTGGTGCGTGCCCAGGCGCACAGGGCCGCGGTCCCACGCCACCTTGCGCATGTCCGAAAGAGCGCGCTCCAGAAAGCCGCCGCGCGCTGCGAGCGACAGCAGCCGCATGCTGGAGGTGATCCACTGCTGCGACTCGCCGCTCTGTCCCACGGGCATGAAGAATTCGATGGCGCGGTCCACCGTGTGGTTGCCCACGCCTGTGGGCACGGGCAGGAACGAGACGATGATGTACAGCGTCTTGTGGCCTTCCTGCGTCCAGTATTCGACCTTCTCGGCCACGGCCGATAGGCCACCCTTGGGGCGGCTTTCAATCACGGTGCGCATGGGGTCCACCACGGGCGCTACGGGCGCAGGCGTCGGGGCTGTGGCGGCAGGTGCCGGGGCGGGCGTGCTCACTTCCAGCACAGAGCCCAGGATGGCGTTGGGCCGGTAGGTGGCCAGGCCTTTGAGCCGTGCGCGCCAGGCCTGCAGGTACAGGTCCTTGAAGTCTTTGTAGGGGTAGTCGGCCGGGATGTTCACGGTCTTGGAAATGGCCGTGTCCACGAAGGGCTGCACGGCTTCCATCATGGCGATGTGGTCCTGGGCCGACATGGCCAGGGCCGACACAAAGTAGTCGGGCAGCGCGTTCACGTCGCCGCCTCCGTCGCGGTACAGGCGCCAGGCATGGTCTTCCACCGCGTATTCGCTGGTGCTGCCATCGGCCTCGCGCTTCTTGCGCTTGTACATCCACGAAAACGGTGGCTCGATGCCGTTGGAGGCATTGTCGGCAAAGGCCAGACTCACCGTGCCGGTGGGCGCGATGGACAGCAGGTGGCTGTTGCGAATGCCGTGCTTGCGAATGCTTTTTTGTAGAGCCGCAGGCAAGCGGCTGGCAAAGGTGCCAGGGGCCAGGTAGCCATCTGCATTGAACTTGGGGAACGCGCCCTTTTCCTGGGCCAGCGCCACCGATGCCTCGTACGCCGCGTCGCGCATGCGCTCGGCAATGCGGGCGGCCATGGCGCGGCCTTCGGGTGCGTTGTAGCGCAGTTGCAGCATGGCCAGCGTGTTGCCCATACCGGTAAAGCCCACACCAATGCGGCGCTTGGCCATGGCCTCGTCGCGCTGCTGCGGCAGGGGCCAGAAGGTGACGTCCAGCACGTTATCCAGCGCACGCACTTGCAAGGCCACGGCCCGTTCAAAGGCTTCAAAGTCAAACGCTGCGGCACCGCCCCGCCCGAAAGCGTTGCGCACAAAACGCGTCAGGATGATGGGCCCCAGGTCACAGCAGCCGTACGACGGCAGCGGCTGTTCGCCGCAGGGGTTGGTGGCGGCGATGTCTTCGCAGTAGTGGAGGTTGTTGTCCTCGTTGATGCGGCCCAGGAACAAAATGCCGGGCTCGGCAAAGTCGTAGGCGGATTTCATGATCGTGTCCCACAACTCGCGCGCGGGCACGGTGGAATACACCCACAGCCCATCAGCGCGCTGGTGGGCGCCTTGCGCCTGCAGGGCTACGCCCGGCCGCGCGCGGTGAACCAGCTCCCACGGGGCATCGGCCTGAACGGCTTCGATGAACGCATCGGACACGCCCACCGACACGTTGAAGTTATTCCAGCGGCCGGGCGTGCGCTTGGCGGTGATGAACTCCTTCACATCGGGGTGGTCGATGCGCAGCACGCCCATCTGCGCGCCACGGCGCGAGCCCGCGCTTTCGACCGTGGAGCAGGACTGGTCGAACACATTGATGTAGCTGCAGGGCCCCGACGCCATGGAGTGGGTGCCTTTGACTTCAGCGCCGCGTGGGCGGATGCGCGAGAAGTCATAGCCCACGCCGCCACCGCGCCGCATGGTTTCGGCCGCTTCGCGCAGGGCTTCGTAAATGCCGGGGTAGCCTTCTTCGTCCACGCCCTGAATGCAGTCACCCACGGGCTGCACAAAGCAGTTGATGAGCGTGGCCTGGATGTCTGTGCCCGCTGCACTCATGATGCGACCGGCGCCGATGGCACCCGCATGCAGGTTGGCCAGGAACAGGGCTTCGTATTTTTCACGCAGGGCCGGGGCCTCGACAGAGGCCAGGGCACGGGCCACGCGGCTGTACAGGTCTTCGACGCTGCTCTCGCCGGGTTTGAGGTATTTCTCGCGCAGCACATCCAGGCTGATGGGCTGCAGGGGGGAGATGGAGGGGGTCAGAGAGGGGGGAGTTTCGCGCTTCATGGCTCGGAATGATTCAAGGTTCCTAATCGGCGGCCTTGCGCTCCATCAAGAAGGGGTAAAAGCAACGCCCCACCACCCTGGCAACACGCCGGGGCGGCAAAGGCTAGTCCAGCAGCACCTGGCCGTCATGCTCCACATAGGGGTGGTAGGGCCCGGTGCCGCTGTTGTCGGCACGCGATGCGGGCACAAAACCGCCCGTCTGCACATCAAAAACGTGGACTTCCCCATCTTCAATCACGTAGTGCCAGCCGTGCAGGCTGATCTGCCCTGACTGCACGCGACTGCGAACCATGGGGTACTCCATCAGCCGTTCCAGCTGGAGCACCACGGCCCGCTGTTCTGTGCGGCGCAGGGCCTCGGGGCCTGGCTGCACCGGCAGCAAGGCCTCACGCCCCAGATCCAGCCAGCGGTTGAGGTTGGGGGCCTCGGGCGAGACCTCACCATACATCGCCTTGATAGCCCCACAGTGACTGTGGCCGCACACGATGATGCGGCGCACCTGCAGGTTGAGCACGGCAAACTCGATGGCGGCCGTAGTGCCGTGGTGGCCATGCGAGCCGTCGTACGGTGGCACAAAGGCACCGACGTTACGCACCAGAAACAGTTCCCCCGGCCCGGCACCCGTCAGCAGATAGGGCACCAGACGCGAGTCCGAACAGCCGATGAACAGGGTGGTGGGGTGTTGGCCCTCATCCACCAGGTTCTGGAACTGCTCGCGGTACTGCGGAAAAGCATCGTTGTGAAAACGACGCAGGCGGTCTAGCAGTTCATCAGGCATGGTGTCATCCGCAAGAGCTACTGCACCAAGGGTGTGTCGGCGGCGTCCAGGACCACTCCTTCGACGGTGGCCCCACCGGCCAGTACCTGCAGGTACTGGCGCAGCGCGTTCACCCAGGCTTGCTGGCGCAAGGTCAGGGCGATGGCCTGGCGCACTTCCTCAAAGGAAGGCTGCTGGCCTGGATCGCGGGCTACCACTTCCACCACATGCAGGCCAAAGCGGCTGTGCACCAGGCGTGCCAGCACGCCCACTTCGGCTCCGCCAAAGACTTCGCGGGCAAATTCGGGGGCACAGTCGGCCCGCGTGAGCCAGCCCAGGTCACCGCCTTGCTGGCCGCTGGGGCAGTTGGACCACTGAGCAGCCGCTTGCGCGAACTTGGCGCCACCATCATCAGCACAGCGCAGCTCGATCAACAGGGCTTCGGCCCGCAGACGCAGCTGCTTCACGTCCACGCCTGGCGTGACGGCAAAGAGCACGTGGCGCAGATGGGCGCGTTCGCCTTGCGCGTGGGCGGCGGGATGGGCCTCGTGGTACCGGCGGCAAGCCTCTAGCGAGGGTTCGGGGATGTTCAGCTCGCGGTCGAGCAATTGCTCAATGGCATTCGATGCTTCCGCACTGGTGGCACCTTCGACGCCCGGAGCATCGTCGGCAGACAGCAAGCCTGCCTGCTGCGCCGCCTGGCGCAGCAATTCAGTGCAGGCGCGCTGGCGCAGCGTTTCCTCGTCCAGCCATTCGCTGGGCGTGTTCAACGGCACGCCGTTGATGCGAGCCACAGGGGCAGCCCCGGCACTGGGCGCGGATGAAGGCGCCAACTGCACAGGGGCATCGACCATGGATGCCGCCAGAGCCTCATAGGCCGCAGCCTGCGCAGGGGTCAATGTGCTGGCCGGGGCCGCAGTGCTCTTTTCGGTGGAGCTGCAGCCGCAGCCCCCGGTTCCACATCCGCTCATGGTGTGCTCCTTGGTATCCAGGGGAAACAGTGGGCTTCAGGCGCGGCGGTCTTGCGACTGCATGTGGCCTGCGGGCAGGTTCAAGCGGCGCGCACGCACCACCTGGTAGGGACGCAGCACATAGGCCAGCGTGCCAAAACCGCTCCACACGTGCACCAGACGGGTGAACGGGAAGATCAGGAAGATGCTCATGCCCAGGAACATGTGGGTCTTGAAGATCCAGCCCGCATCAGCCAGCAGCTCCACGCCACCGCTGCGGAAGGTCACGATGCGCTGGCTCCACTCGGCCAGCTTCATCATCATGGAACCATCCAGGTGCTGCGCAGACAGCGGAATGGTGGCCAGGCCCAGCGCCAGTTGCAGCCACAGCAGGAACAGCAGAACGATGTCGCTGGTCTTGGAGGTGGCGCGAATGCGTGGGTCTGAAAGGCGGCGGTGCAGCAGGATGGTCACGCCCACAAAGGCGAGCACGCCAGCGATACCGCCGGAGACCATGGCCATCAACTGCTTGTTGCCAGCACTGATGAAATGCTCGTACACCACGTGGGGCGTCAACATGCCGAAGGTGTGACCGAAGAACAGGAACAGCACGCCGATGTGGAACAGGTTGCTGCCCCAACGCAGGCTGCCGGTGCGCAGCAGCTGCGAGGAGTCGCTCTTCCAGGTGTATTGGTCGCGGTCAAACCGCGCCCAGCTGCCAATGAAGAACACGGCCAGGCAAATATAGGGATAGATGCCAAACAACAGGGTATCAAGCCAGGCGGTCATACGGAGACTCCTTCTGGTGCCCGCTCGGCGCGGGGGGTACGAACAAAATGCATGGGTTGCGGCTGGTCAGGCTTGGACTGACCCTGGGTGCTGCAACCCCCAAACGCTTCGGGCTCCGCCCAGACCTCGTCCATTTCGGGCTCGGGGGTCAGCGCCACCGATTGCACGCGCTGGCCCGAGACTTCGAGCACGGCGGCGATGACACTGGCGTAGGGGCTGTTGCGAGCCACCAGCGCACTGAACAGCGCATTGAGGATGTGGGCCATCTCGCCCAGGAATTCCTTGGCCACTTCGGGCGGCTGGGTGGAGGCAAACTCCAGCACCACGGGCAGGTGATCGGGCAGCTCGTCGGCGTTGAATTGCAGGCCCGCCTTTTCGTAGGTCTGCATCAGATCGATGAGCGCCGGGCCACGGTCGCGCGAGTCGCCATGCACATGCTCAAACAGGTGCAGCGAGGTCTGGCGGCCCCGGTCAAAGTTGTCCACATAGCGGGCTTCGACTTCCAGGGGGTCGAGCGCCGCCAGGTGCTGGCACACGGCTTCGATTTCAGACATGCGCTCACTGGTCAAGGCGCCTTCGGAGCGCAGGGCATCGACGAGCTGAGGCATCACGCTGCGCAGCTGTGCATCGGGGTAGCTCAGCAGGTAGCCCAGTGCGCGCAGCGTCAGTCGCAAAGAGGTCGGGTTCTTCTTGAACATGGTGGTTCCTTTCAGTGCTCTACGGCGCTGGACAATGTCCGCGACCTGCAAAACCGGCTCAGCGGTATCGCGAGGACGGCCAGCAAGGGCCGCCCCGCAGCAAAGGCCGTCGTCCCCCTTGAGGGGGAAGGCGCGAAGCGACTCAGGGGGTGTTTCATACCGTGGCCTTGATCGGGATGGTGCGTGGCTTCTTGCCGCCAAACATGCTGACTTCGGTCGCGCCATCGGAGCAGCCGTTGCCGAACGAGAAGCCGCAGCCGCCACGGATGTCGAACGCGTTTTCGGCGTACTCGCGGTGGGCCGTAGGAATCACGAAGCGGTCTTCGTAATTGGCAATCGCCATCACGTGGTACATCTCCTCCACCTCGGCCATCGACAAGCCCGCCTGCTGCAGCACGGCCAGGTTCTGGCGTTGCTCGACGTGCTTGTCGCGCTGGTAGGTGCGCATGGCCAGCATGCGTTCCAGGGCTCGCACCACGGGGCCGGTGTCACCAGCCGTGAGCAGGTTGGCCAGGTACTGCACCGGAATGCGCAGTTGCGAGACGTCTGGAATGTCGCCATTCACACCCACATGGCCCGCGTTGGCAGCGGCCGTGATGGGCGACAAGGGTGGCACGTACCAGACCATGGGCAGCGTGCGGTACTCGGGGTGCAGTGGCAGGGCCACCTTCCACTGCACAGCCATCTTGTAGACCGGGCTGTTGCGGGCGGCTTCCATCCAGCTGTCGGGAATGCCGTCAATGCGGGCCTGCTTGATGACGTCTGGATCATTAGGGTCCAGGAAGATGTCGAGCTGGGCCTGGTACAGATCGCGGTCGCGTTCCACGCTGGCAGCTTCCTGAATACGGTCTGCGTCGTACAGCAGCACGCCCAGGTAGCGGATGCGGCCCACGCAGGTTTCCGAGCACACGGTGGGCTGGCCCGCCTCAATGCGGGGGTAGCAGAAGATGCACTTCTCGGCCTTGCCCGATTGCCAGTTGTAGTAGATCTTCTTGTAGGGGCAGCCGCTCACGCACATGCGCCAGCCGCGGCACTTGTCCTGGTCGATCAGCACGATGCCGTCTTCCTCGCGCTTGTAGATAGATCCCGAGGGGCACGATGCGACGCACGCCGGGTTCAGGCAGTGCTCGCACAGGCGCGGCAGGTACATCATGAAGGTGTTCTCGAACTGGCCGTAGATGTCCTTTTGCACCTCGTCGAAGTTCTTATCCTTGCTGCGCTTGCTGAACTCGCCGCCCAGGATTTCTTCCCAGTTCGGGCCCCACTCGATCTTCTCCATGCGCTTGCCGGTGATCAGGCTGCGCGGGCGGGCCGTGGGGGCGGCCTTGCTTTCCGGCGCAGCCTGCAGGTGGTCGTAGTCGAACGTGAAGGGCTCGTAGTAGTCGTCGATCTGCGGCAGGTTGGGGTTGGCGAAGATGCGCATGAGCAGCTTCCACTTGCCGCCCTGGCGGGGGGCGATGGAGCCGTCCGGGTTGCGCACCCAGCCGCCGTTCCACTTGTCCTGGTTTTCCCATTCCTTGGGGTAGCCAATGCCGGGCTTGGTCTCAACGTTGTTGAACCAGGCGTATTCCACACCAGGGCGGCTGGTCCAGACGTTCTTGCAGGTGACGGAACAGGTGTGGCAACCAATGCACTTGTCCAGGTTCAGCACCATGCCGATTTGTGCGCGAATTTTCATCGTGTTTCTCCTTGTCTTCGGCTTCAGGCGTGGGCGCCGGTTTCAGACACTTCGTCGTCCAACCAGTCCACGCGGTCCATCTTGCGCACCAGCACGAATTCGTCGCGGTTGGTGCCGATGGTTCCGTAGTAGTTGAAGCCGTAGCTGTACTGCGCGTAGCCACCGATCATGTGGGTGGGCTTGAGCACAATGCGCGTGACCGAGTTGTGGATACCACCACGGGTGCCCGTGATCTCGGAGCCGGGCGTGTTGATGATCTTCTCTTGCGAGTGGTACATCATCACCATGCCGGGGTTCACGCGCTGGCTCACCACCGCGCGGGCCGCAATGGCGCCGTTGGCGTTGAAGAGCTCCACCCAGTCGTTGTCCACGATGCCCGCAACCTTCGCGTCGTCTTCGCTCAGCCACACCACCGAGCCACCCCGGTTCAGCGTGAGCATCATCAGGTTGTCGCTGTACGTGCTGTGGATGCCCCACTTCTGGTGCGGCGTGATGAAGTTCAGCGCAATCTCGCGGTGGCCGTTGGGCTTCTTGCCTTCGACTTCTTCCAGCGTCTTCAGGTGGACGGGGGGGCGATAGCTCACAAAGCCTTCGCCGAAGTCGCGCATCCAGGGGTGGTCCTGGTAGAACTGCTGACGTCCGGTGAGGGTGCGCCATGGGATCAGCTCGTGCACGTTGGTGTAGCCCGCGTTGTAGCTAACCTTCTCGCTCTCCAGGCCCGACCAGGTGGGCGAGCTGATGATCTTGCGCGGCTGCGCCTGGATGTCGCGGAAGCGGATTTTTTCGTCCTCGCGGTGCAGCGCCAGGTGCACGTGGTCGCGGCCGGTCTGCTTGCCCAGGGCTTCCCAGGCCTTGCAGGCCACGTGGCCGTTGGTCTCAGGCGCCAGCATCATCACCACTTCGGTGGCGTCGATGTCGGTCACGATGCGGGGCATGCCCTTGGTCACGCCCTCTTCCTTCACACGGCCATTCAGGTCGCCCAGCTGGCCGACTTCAGTCTGCGTGTTCCAGCCAATGCCCTTGCCGCCGTTGCCCACCTTGTCCATCAATGGGCCCAGAGCCGTGAAGCGCTTGTACAGGTTGGGGTAGTCGCGCTCGACCACCGTGATCTGCGGCGCAGTCTTGCCGGGGATGAGTTCGCACTCGCCCTTCTTCCAGTCGCTCACGCCGTAGGGCTGGGCCATTTCGCCAGCCGTGTCGTGCATGATGGGGGTGAGCACCACGTCTTTTTCCACGCCCAGGTGGCCCACACTGACCTCGCTCACGGCCTTGGCGAAACCCTTGTAGATCTCCCAGTCGCTCTTGGCCTGCCAGGCTGGGTCCACCGCGGTGGACAGCGGGTGGATGAAGGGGTGCATGTCACTGGTGTTGAGGTCGTTCTTCTCATACCAGGTGGCCGTGGGCAGCACGATGTCCGAATACAAACAGGTCGTGCTCATGCGGAAGTCCAGCGTGACCAGCAGGTCCAGCTTGCCTTCAGGCGCATTGGCGTGCCACTGCACTTCTTCGGGCTTGGCTTCGTCTTTGCCCAAATCTTTGCCCTGCACGCCGTGCGTGGTGCCCAGCAGGTGCTTGAGGAAGTACTCATGCCCCTTGCCCGACGAGCCCAGGATGTTGGAACGCCACACGAACATGTTGCGCGGCCAGTTGTCTGGGTGGTCTGGGTCCTCGCAGCTCATGGTCAGGCTGCCGTCCTTGAGCGATTTGACGACGTAGTCCTTCGCATCCATGCCCGCCGCAGCAGCGTCCTTGGCCACCTGCATGGGGTTGGTCTTGAGCTGGGGCGCGGAAGGCAGCCAGCCCATGCGCTCGGCGCGCACGTTGTAGTCGATCTGGGCCCCGTGGTAGGCGCGGGCGTCGGCCAGCGGCGAAAGGATCTCTTCCATGCCCAGCTTTTCGTAGCGCCACTGGTCGGTGTGCGCGTAGAAGAAGCTGGTGCTGTTCATCTGGCGGGGTGGGCGGATCCAGTCCAGCGCAAACGCCAGAGCAGTCCAGCCGGTTTGGGGACGCAGCTTTTCCTGGCCCACATAGTGCGCCCAGCCGCCACCGCTTTGGCCGATACAGCCGCACAGCATCAGCATGTTGATGATGCCGCGGTAGTTCATGTCACTGTGGTACCAGTGGTTCATGGCCGCGCCGATGATGACCATGGACTTGCCATGCGTCTTGTGGGCGTTGTCGGCAAACTGGCGGGCCACGGTGATGATCTGCTCGCGCGGCACACCGGTGATCTTTTCTTGCCATGCGGGGGTGAAGGGGCGGTCGGCGTCGTAGCTGCCACCGGGCTCTTCACCGGGCAGGCCACGGTCGATGCCGTAGTTGGCTGCCAGCAAGTCGAACACCGTGGCCACCATCACGCGGCCCTGGACTTCATGGCCATCCAGCTCCAGATGGCTCACGGGCACGCGGCGCACCATCACGTCACCGCCCTGGTCATTGGCGGTGAAGTTGGGGGCGTGCACGCCGCCAAAGTAAGGGAAGGCCACGTCAGCCACGTCGTGGGGCTGCTCGCCGTCTTCGATCACCGACAGCTTGAGCTTGACGTCATTGCCCGTGCGGGCGTCCTTGTTCTCCAGGTTCCACAGGCCCTGGTCGGGGCGGCCGTCCGTACCCCAGCGGAAGCCGATGGAGCCATTGGGCAGCGTGACCTGGCCCAGCTCGTCATAGCCCACGGTCTTCCAGTCGGGGTTGTTCGACTGGTCGAGCTTGTTGGGGAAGTCGCTGGCGCGCACGTAGCGGTCAGGCACCATGGCCTTGCGACCGTCGGGCAGCGTCTTTTCCTTGAGCACCACCAACAGTGGCAGGTCGGTGTAGCGGCGGGCGTAGTCGTCAAAGTAGCTGCTCCGGCCCTTGCCACCGTCCTTGAAGTAGAACTCTTTCAGGATCACATGGCCCATGGCCATGGCCACGGCCGCATCGGTGCCCTGCTTGGGGTGCATCCACAAGTCACCCAGCTTGGCCACTTCGGAATAGTCGGGCGTGATGGACACGACTTTGGTGCCCTTGTAGCGCACCTCAGTCAGGAAGTGCGCGTCGGGCGTGCGCGTCTGGGGCACATTGGAGCCCCAGGCAATGATGTACGAGCTGTTGTACCAGTCGGCCGACTCGGGCACGTCGGTCTGCTCGCCCCAGGTTTGCGGGCTGCTGGGGGGCAGGTCGCAATACCAGTCGTAGAAGCTCATGCACACGCCGCCAATCAGGCTCAGGTAGCGCGAACCGGCTGCGTACGAAATCATCGACATCGCCGGGATGGGCGAGAAGCCGATGATGCGGTCGGGGCCATGCTTCTTGATCGTGTACACATTGGCTGCAGCGATCATCTGGTTGACTTCGTCCCAGGTGCTGCGCACGAAGCCGCCCAGGCCGCGCTGCTTTTGCCAGTCACTGCGCGAAGTGCTGTTCTCGACGATGCTGGCCCAGGCGTCCACCGGGCTCTTGGCCAGGGCAATGGCAGCGCGCCAGTGCTTGAGCAGGCGGCCACGCACCATGGGGTACTTCACGCGGTTGGCGCTGTACAGGTACCAGCTGTAGCTGGCGCCGCGTGCGCAGCCACGGGGTTCGTGGTTGGGCAGGTCGGGGCGGGTGCGTGGGTAGTCGGTCTGCTGGGTTTCCCAGGTGACGATGCCGCCCTTGACGTAGATCTTCCACGAGCAAGAGCCCGTGCAGTTCACACCGTGGGTGGAGCGCACGATCTTGTCGTGCGCCCAGCGGTCGCGGTAGGCGTCTTCCCAGGTGCGGTCTTCACCGTTGGTTTCGCCGTGGCCTTGTGCAAATGTCTCGCGGGGTTGCGAGAAGTACGTGAGGCGATCGAGAAAATGGCTCATCGGGGGCTCCTTGTCTTGTCTGTTCTGTGCGGTTCTGTGGGTCGGCTCAGCAAGGCATCTCGGCGTTCTTGCGGCCGTAGTACCACCAGGTAATCACGATGCACACGAGATAGAACGCGAAGAAGGTCCACAGCGCGGCATGGGGGCTGCCGGTGAGCGCGATGGAGCTGCCGTAGCTCTTGGGAATGAAGAACCCGCCGTACGCAGCCATCGCAGCCGTGAAGCCCAGCGTGGCAGCGCCCAGGGTGTTGCCTTCCTTGTTGGCCTGGGCCACTGCGGCGGCGTTGTTCTTGTCCACACCGCGCATGGCTTCGGTCAGGAAGATGACGGGGATCATGCGGAAGGTCGAACCATTTCCGATGCCGGTGGTGAGGAACAGCACCAGGAAGCACACGAAGAAGCCGCCAAACTGGCCTTCGTTGCTGCCCGATGGCAGGAACACCGTGACGCCCACCACGGCAATGGCCATGACGATGAAGTTCCACAGCGTGACGCGCGCGCCGCCGAGCTTGTCGGCCAGCCAGCCACCAAAGGGGCGGATCACCGCACCCACCAGCGGGCCCAGCCAGGCATAGGCCAGGGGGTTGATGTTGGGGAACTGGCTCTTGATGAGCAGCGGAAAACCTGCGGCATAGCCGATGAACGAGCCGAAGGTGCCCAGGTACAGCACGCACATCAGCCAGTTGTGCTTGCGCTTGAAGATGGCGGCCTGCGCAGCGAACGAAGCCTTGGCGTCGGCAATGTCATTCATGCCAAACCAGGCGGCCAGGGCCGTGAGGGCAATCCATGGCACCCAGATGAAGGCGGCGTTCTGCGTCCACACCTGCATGGTTTGGCCGTTCTTGACGATGGTCTGGGGTTCACCCCCCAAAACTCCAAAGATGCCGGCCGTGACGACCAGAGGGCTCAGGAACTGCACCACCGACACGCCCAGGTTACCGAGGCCCGCATTCACACCCAGTGCCGAGCCCTTGCGCTCCTTCGGAAAGAAGAAGCTGATGTTGGCCATGCTGGAGCTGAAGTTGCCGCCACCCAGCCCGCACAGCAGCGCCAGGATGAGCATGGTCGGGTAGGCCGTGGTGTTGTCCTGCACCGCAAAACCAATGCCGATGGCCGGGATCAGCAGCGAGGCGGTGGAGATCGCCGTCCAGCGGCGGCCACCAACCAGGGGCACCATGAACGAGTAGAAGATGCGCAGGGTAGCGCCAGAGAGCGCGGGCGCGGCCGCCAGCCAGAACAGCTGGTTGGTCGAATACTTGAAACCGAGGCCCGGCAGGCTCACGGCGACGACGCTCCAGACCTGCCAGATGGCAAAGGCCAGGAACAGCGCGGGCACCGAGATCCAGAGGTTGAGCTTGGCAATGGCTTCGCCCTCGCGCTCCCAGAAGGACTTGTCCTCCGGTGCCCAGATGGTGAGCAGACGCCCCTGGCGCCCGCTGGTGGTGGTGGCAGACATGGTGAGGTTTCCTTCGAAAAAATCAGCGGCTGCCGGCTTGCGCGGCACCTTGCGCACCCATGACAGGGGCGCGGCGCACTTCGGTGAAGTACATCCAGATGAGCGAGACCCACACCACGCCGTACATCAGCATGAAAGCGCTGGAGCGGATGCCGGTGAGGTCCATCAGCGCACCGAACATGATGGGCAGCACGAACCCGCCCATGCCACCGGCCAGGCCGACGATGCCGCTGATGGTTCCGATGTTTTGGGGGTAGTCGTCGCTGATGTACTTGAACACACTGGCCTTGCCAAACGCCCAGCAAATGCCCAGCAGGAACATGATGCCGGTGAACACGTACACGTTCAGGCCGATGTGGAAGGTCTTGGGGCCGTTGACGGTGGCGATGGTGAAATCGGTCTGGGGGTAGCTCAGCAGGAACAGGCAGATCCAGCTCACCCACATCACCCACCAGGTCACGCTGTGGGCGCCGTACTTGTCAGACAGCATGCCGCCGATGGCGCGCAGCACGCCGCCGGGCAACGAGAAGCAGGCAGCCAGCAAGGCGGCCACGCGGATGTCCAGACCAAACTCTCCCACGTAGTACTGCACCATCCACAGCGACAGGGCCACATAGCCACCGAACACGATGCTGTAGTACTGGCAGTACTTGAGCACCTTGGGGTCCTTCAGCGCCTTGAGCTGGTCGGTGAACTTGACGTTGCTGGGCACCAGATGGGCGGGGTCGCTGTAGCTGAACAGCCAGAACAGCACCAGCGTGCCCAGCATGATGGCGGCGTACACCTGGGGCACCATGGTCCAGCCAAAGGCCACCAGGATGACCGGCGCAACAAACTTGTTGACGGCTGCGCCCGAGTTGCCTGCGCCGTACACGCCCATGGCCGTACCCTGGCGATTCTTGGGGAACCAGCGGGCAACGTAAGGGGTGCCCACCGAGAAGGAGCCGCCCGCCAGACCCACAAAGAGGCCGATGGTCAGGAAGTGCCAGTATTCGGTGGCGTAGCCCATCATCCAGATGGCGGGCACGGTGGCAGCCATCACAGCGGCCATCACGATGCGGCCGCCGTACTTGTCCGTCCAGATGCCCAACGGCACGCGCACAAGCGAGCCGGTGAGCACGGGCATGGACATGAGCAGACCGAATTGCGTGGAATTCAGGTTCAGCATCTTCTTGATGGGGATGCCGATCACACCGAACATCATCCAGACCATGAAGCAGACGGTGAAGGCGAAGGTGCTCACGATGAGCACCGACCAAGCCTGGCGCGTGCGCTGGGGGCTTGCGCCCTGGGGCAGGGTTTCGTTAACCATTGCGCTGTTCCTCTCTTTCGTATGGGAGGTATCGTCCGCGTTACCGAGGGTTTTGCCCATCCTTCGCTAGACCATGTGCAGCACGGCAGAGGTAGTAGTCAGGGTGCAAGCGCATCGTTCGAAAGAACTACTACCCCGCCCGCCGCCGAAGGGGCTGACCGCACCGCTGGTTGTAGAACGCCACCGTGACGAAGATGTGGCACATCTGAATTTCAAGCAAAAATGGGCTGAAAGCGCCTACAGATAAGCGCCACCAGCTATTTTTTTGATAGCAAAAAAGAAAAGAGCCCCCGCAGGGGCTCATCGCCAAGGAATGAAAGATCGGCGCGTGGCCGCTATTCCGCGCGCTGGCGGTCGGATGCGTACACCGCCGCCTGCACGCGCGAGGTCAGGCCGAGCTTGCGCAGGATGTGCTGGACATGGATCTTCACCGTGGTCTCGGCGATGTCCAGCACCCGCGCGATTTCCTTGTTGCTCATGCCGCGCGCAATCTCGCGCAGCACTTCTTCTTCGCGCGGGGACAGGGGGGTGCCACTGTCAGACGCGGCGCTGCCAGAAGCCTCGGCCACCTCCGGCGCAGGCGCGGCGCTGGCCGCCGAAGGCGCCCCTTGCGACTGGAAGGCCGCCACCAGCTTGCCCATGAGTTCCGGGCTGACCACAGGCTCACCCTGCGCGGCGCGGCGAATGGCCTGCGCCAGCAAATCCCCGTCGATGGTTTTGAGCAGATACCCCTGGGCGCCGTTGCGCAACGCCGCAGCAAGGTCTTGCGAGTCTTCGCTCACCGTGAGCATCAGCACGCGCGAGCGTGGAGACACTTCACGCAAGCCGCGAATGGCGTCCACACCCATCACGCCGGGCAGATGGTTGTCCAGCAAGATCACATCGGGCTGCAAGGTGGGCACCAGCCTCAAGGCCTCGGCGGCGTCGCCTGCCTCACCCACCACATGCAGGCCGGCGTCCTGCCCCAGCAGGGCGATCAGGCCACGCCGGAACAAGGTGTGGTCGTCCACCACCAGCAAGGTCACGGGGGCGGCGGCAGCGGGCTGGGTCACGTCAATAGCTCCTGAAGGGGGGCGGGCGAATGGGGGGCGATGGGCGCGGCAGCCACAGGCGCGGCCTGGGCCGGGCTGGCGGTGACACTGACTGGTGCGGGTGGCCTGGGGCTGCTGGGCAGCTCGATGCACACGCGTGTGCCCTGCCCGCGGTGCGACTGCACCTGCACCACCGCGCCAATGCGCTGGGCGCGCTCGCGCATGATACCCAGGCCTACGTGCAAGGAATCGGGCGGAACCTGCTCTACCTCAAAGCCTATGCCATCGTCCTGGACTTCAAAGCGCCAGCGCGGATGGCGTTCCACCCGCAGTTCCACCCGCGTCGCCTTGGCATGCTTGCGGACATTCGACAAGGCTTCCTGCACCATGTGCAGCACCTGGATCTGCACATCGGGCGGCAGGGGCACGCCGTGGCCTGCCATGGACAGCGAAGTGGCCATGCCCGTCTGGTGCTCAAACTTTGACAGCGTGGCGCGCAGCGCAGCCTCGATGTCCTCCTCGCTGGTGCGGGTGCGAAAGTGCACCAGCAACTCGCGCACATCGCTGTAGCACTCGCGCACGCCTACATCCAGTTCATCGATGCTGCGATCACGCTTGGCGGCGTCGCCCTTGGCCACGGCATCGCGCAGCAGCTGGGTCTGGATCTTGAGGAAGGCGAGCGACTGCGCGATGGAGTCGTGCAGCTCCCGCGCGATCAGGCTGCGCTCTTGCGCCACGGCGGCCTCTCGCTCCAGCGCGGTGGCACGCAAGCCTTCCATGGCGCTGGCCAGGTGGCGCGTCATGGCTTCGAGCAACTCCCGCAGATCATCGTTCAACGCCACCGGGAAGCGGAAGAACAGATCTACCTCGCCCAGCACGCGCTGCTGCATTTGCACAGGAATGGTCACCATCGTCTCAAACCCGGCTTCGCGGCAATGGGGCAGCGCCACCATGGATGTGGGGGTGATGGGGATGACGCGGGTGCGCGCCTGTTCCTGGGGCTGGCCGCAATGGCAAGAGCCCGTGTGCAGGCAATGTTCCTCTTCCGCCATGGCCCGGGGCAGGCCGTCATTGGCCAGCAACACATAGCGCTCGTTGGCTTCGTCTGACCAGCGCACGGCCACCGCATCGGCCCCGGCCACTTTCCGGACCTGGCGCACAAACGCAGTGGCAAGCTCCGTCAGGCTGGCCGCATCCGAGGCCAGGGCGCTCACTGCGTACAGGGCTTCGAGCCGCTGGTTCTGCACGGCAATGCTGGCCGTTTTTTCCTGCACTTTCTGCTCCAGCCCCTCATGCGATGCCTGCAGCGCATGCGCCATCAGGTTGAAGCCAGCAGACAGCTGGCCGAATTCGTCATCGGTGTCCACCGGCAAGCGGGTAGAAAGATCACCCTGGCGCAGACGCGCCTGCGCGCCTTGCAGCCGGGCCACGGGGTTGATCACCAGCAGGTAGCTCACGGCCATGAAGGTCACCGCCGCCGCAATGGCCAGGGCCATCATGCACAGCTGAAACAGGTGCAGCGCGGCCGTCCAGCCCGCAATCTGGACCTCAATGGTTTCCACAAAGCGGTCCACCTCACTGACGAAGTGGTCGGCCTGCGCCAGGGCCTGGTCCCGGCTAGGGCGCGGCTCCTGCGTCCACTGTTGCTGCAGCTGGGCCCAGTTGAGTCGGATGGCGTCGAAGCGGGGGCGGGTTTCATCGCTCCAGGGCACAAACAGGGGGCGGGACGGGTCGCCCGTGCGCAGCAGCTCCAGGCTGGCGTCAAATTCTTTGGCATGCTGTTGCACGGCCTGCACCGGCTCGGTCTGCAGCACCATCACCATGCGCAGCATGTTCATGCGAAGCCGCCCCGCCTCGTTCACGGCCGCGGCACCGCCTTCCAGCTTCCAGGTCACCCACAGGGTCAGGCCAATGGAGCTGAGGGCCACGAGCAGGAAGCCTGCACCCATCGCCAGCAGCTTGGTTGTGAGGGATGGGGAATTTCGCATCGGCGCAGTGTAGGCATGGGCTGCCCAGTAAGTCTTGACCAGGATCAAGACCATACACCCGCACATCCACCAAAGCAACCGCTTAGCATTTGCGCATGCGCTTCATGTTCTTCCGTCTGCCTCTCCTCCCTCTTTCAACGCGCCGCCCCGCGCTGGCCCTGCTGATGGGCCTGACCCTGGCAGGTTGCGCCCAGCGCCCTCCGGTGGCCGAGGGGGAGCAATGGCCCCTGGTGCTGCGCACCGTATTGCCCGCCGAGGTGCTGCTGCTGGGCGAGCAGCACGACGACCCAGAGCACCAGCGCATGCAGCACGCTGCCGTGCAGTGGCTGGCCATCCGCAACCAGTTGGGGGCCGTGGTGCTGGAGATGGCAGAACGTGGCACCAGCACTGCCGCCCTGCCGGCAGATGCCACGCCCGCCCAGGTGCAGAACGCTTTGCGCTGGAACGACGCGGCCTGGCCCTGGGCCGCCTATGCCCCGGCCATCATGGAAGCCGTGCGGGCTGGTGTGCCGGTGCTGGGGGGCAACCTGCCCCGCACACAAAACCGCAGTGCGATGCGCGATGACACCTTGGACCTGGTCTTGACGCCCCCCGCCCTGGAGCGCCAGCGCGAGGCCATTCGCCAGGGGCACTGCCGCCTGCTGGCGGAAACCCAGGTGCCCGCCATGGCGCGCATCCAGATTGCCCGCGACAAGAGCATGGCCCAGGTCCTGGTAGAGGCCCAGCGGCAATATGGCCAGACGACGGTGCTGATCACCGGCGCCGGCCATGTGCTGCGCACAGCGGGGGTGCCAGTGCACCTCCCCAAAGACCTCACTGCGCGCATCGTGATCGCCATGCAGCACAAGGCGCCGCCACCCAGTGATGGAACACCCGCCCCGGCGGACGACGCGATGGCCCAGGCGGTTGAGCGCACCGTTCCGGCCGATGCCGACCTGGTGTGGGCTTCCCCCTGGCGCGAAGGGCCCGACCACTGCGAGACACTGCGCCAGCAATTGCAGTGACGCAGCGCAAAAGGCCGCCATTGGCGAGCGCCCACCATAGGCCTTGCGCAGCAAACTGGCGCCGGTGCTGCGACAATCGGGCGCCTATGACCCAAGCCTACATTCTTACCCTTTCCTGCCCCGACCGACTGGGGCTGGTGCACGCCGTGTCCGGGTTCCTGATGGAACACGGCGGCAACATTGAAGAAGCTGCCCAATACAACGACAACGCCACGGGCCTGTTCTTCATGCGCGTGCAATTTGCCTGCGACCAGCACGACCACGCCACCCTGAAGGCCCGCCTGGCCACCTTTGCCGAGCCCCACCAGATGCGCTGGAGCCTGCACACCACGGCCGAGCCGATGAAGACGGTGCTGATGGTCAGCAAGGAAGGCCACTGCCTCAACGACCTGCTGTTCCGCTGGAAATCCGGCCTGCTGCCGGTGGACATCCGCGCCATCATCAGCAACCACCGCGATTTTTACCAACTGGCCGCCAGCTACAACGTGCCGTTCCACCACATCCCGGTGACTGCGGCCACCAAGGCCCAGGCCGAGGCCAAGCAGTTCGAGATCATCGAGGCCGAAGGCGCCGAACTGGTGGTGCTGGCCCGCTACATGCAGGTCTTGAGCGACGACCTCTGCCGCAAGCTGGCAGGCCGCGCCATCAACATCCACCACAGCTTCCTGCCCAGCTTCAAGGGCGCCAAGCCCTACTACCAGGCGCACGACCGGGGCGTGAAGCTCATCGGCGCCACGGCCCACTACGTGACGGCGGACCTGGACGAAGGCCCGATCATTGAGCAGGACGTGGCCCGCGCAGACCACACCGACACGGTAGAAGACCTGACAGCCCGGGGCCGAGACACCGAAAGCCAGGTGCTGGCCCGCGCCGTGAAGTGGCACAGCGAACACCGCGTGCTGCTCAACGGCCACAAGACCGTGGTCTTCCGCTAAGCAGCGGCGCAACACCCCACCGCATGGCCCAGCCCCCGGTGAGCAGCAGCGCACTGGCCTTCCAGGCAGGCAACGCACGGCGCATCCCACCAATCCAGTGCCTGCTTACTTTTGAGGCACTGGCCCGCCTGCGCAGCGTGACGCTGACGGCGGACGAGCTGTGCGTCACGCCCAGCGCGGTGAGCCACCGGGTCAAGCAGCTGGAGCAGATTCTGGGCGTGCGGCTGTTTGGCCGGGCAGATTTTTCGCTCACCACCGAAGGCAGCGCCTACCTGGCCCATGTGCGCGAGGGACTGGGCGCGCTGCAGCGCTTTCCGGGCGCGGCCTCGGCGCCAGGGCGCAGGCGGCTGAAGCTAGCCGTCACACCCACGTTTGCCCGCACCATCCTCATCCCCCGGCTGCGCCAGTTCACCGAGGCGTATCCTGAAATCGACCTGGCGCTGCAGGTGTCCATTCCACTGCTAGACGTGGTGGCCGAGGACGCCGACCTCATGGTGCGCTTTGGCCCCGGCCACTATGCCGATGTGGAGCACATCGAACTGGCACGCGACGTGGTCACGCCGCTGGCATCGCCCGCGTTTGTGCGCGAACACGGCCCTTTCGAGCGCCCGGAAGACCTTGAGGGCCTGCCCCTGCTGCGCAGCCCGCTGGAGCCCTGGCGCACCTGGTTTTCGGTCAGCGGCCTGGATTGGGCGGAGCCCAGCGAGGGTTCGCAGTTCAACGACATTGGCCTGATGTGCGACGCAGCCGCTGCCGGCATGGGCGTAGCCCTGGTGCGCCTCAAGCTGGGCGCGCCCTGGCTGGACCACGGCACGCTGGTGCGCCTGTTCCCCATCGAAGCCCCCAGCCCCCACGCCCACTACCTGTGCTGGCGCACCGGTGCGATGGAGCGCTGGGAGTGTTCGGCGTTTGCGCAGTGGCTCAAGGCCACGCTTTAGTAGGCGACTGAAGGCCCCGCGCGCTTTTGTCACACGGCGCGTGACAAAACTTCAAAACGGGACCTCTCCCAAGCAGCGGTACACCGCGTTACAGTGCGCAAGTGATCACCGAAACACCCCACCCCTCCCCCGCCGAGCGCCAGGCGCTGCAATCCCGTGTGGTGCAGGCCCTGTCTGCCGTGGTGCCCGCCCACGCCCTGCTCTGGAACGCTGAAGACACCACCCCCTACGAATGTGACGGCCTGACCGCCTACCGCCAGCGCCCGCTGGTGGTGTGCCTGCCCGAAACGTACGACGAAGTGCAGGCCGTGCTGCGCACCTGCCACCAGTTGCAGGTGCCCGTGGTGGCCCGCGGTGCGGGCACGGGCCTCTCGGGCGGGGCCATGCCCCATGCCATGGGCGTGACGCTGTCGCTGGCCAAGTTCAACCGCATTCTGGAAGTGAACCCCGAGAGCCGCACGGCCGTGGTGCAGTGCGGCGTGCGCAACCTGGCCATCAGCGAGGCGGCGGCGCCATACAACCTCTACTACGCGCCCGACCCCAGCAGCCAGATCGCCTGCACCATCGGCGGCAACGTGGCCGAGAACTCGGGCGGCGTGCACTGCCTGAAATACGGGCTCACGGTGCACAACGTGCTCAAGGTGAAGGGCTTTACGGTGGAAGGCGAGCCCGTGGAATTTGGCAGCGAGGCGCTGGACACCCCCGGCTACGACCTGCTGGCCGCCGTGATCGGCAGCGAGGGCATGCTGGCCGTGACCACTGAAGTCACCGTCAAGCTCGTGCCCAAGCCCCAGCTGGCGCGCTGCATCATGGCCAGCTTTGACGATGTGCGCAAAGCCGGCGACGCCGTGGCGGCCGTGATTGCGGCGGGCATCATCCCCGCCGGGCTCGAGATGATGGACAAGCCCATGACCGCCGCCGTGGAAGACTTTGTGCACGCAGGCTATGACCTGAGTGCCGAAGCCATCTTGCTGTGCGAAAGCGACGGCACGCCCGAAGAGGTGGAAGAGGAAATTGGCCGCATGAGCGAGGTGCTGCGCGCGGCGGGCGCCACAGCCATCAGCGTGAGCCAGGACGAGGCCGAACGCCTGCGCTTTTGGAGCGGCCGCAAAAACGCCTTCCCCGCCAGCGGCCGCATCAGCCCCGACTACATGTGCATGGACTCGACCATCCCGCGCAAGCGCCTGGCCGACATCCTGCTGGCCATTGCCGAGATGGAGAAGAAGTACCAGCTGCGCTGCGCCAACGTGTTCCACGCGGGCGACGGCAACCTGCACCCGCTGATCCTGTTCGATGCGAACGACCCGGACCAGCTGCGCCGCTGCGAGCTGTTTGGCGCCGACATCCTGGAGACCAGCGTGGCCATGGGCGGCACGGTGACAGGCGAGCACGGAGTGGGCGTGGAAAAGCTCAGCAGCATGTGCGTGCAGTTCACCACCGAGGAAAACGCGCAGATGTTCGGGCTCAAGCACGCGTTTGACCCAGCCGGTCTGCTCAACCCCGGCAAGGTGATTCCCACGCTGAACCGGTGCGCCGAATACGGAAAGATGCTGGTGCGCGGCGGGCAGATCAAGCACCCCGACCTGCCCCGGTTCTGACGCTTGCCCATGAGACCCTTGCAAGGTTTGGCGTTCTTGTTGCTCATGCAATCGGGAGGCGAGGCACTTTCCCACTTCCTGAAATTGCCCGTGCCAGGCCCGGTGGTGGGCATGGTGCTTTTGCTGCTGGCTCTGCGCTGGTCTCCCGTGCAGGCGGCTGTGGCACCGGCGGCCGGTTTTTTGCTGAGCCACCTGTCGCTGTTGTTCGTGCCCGTGGGCGTGGGGGTGATGACGCATCTGGCCCTGCTGAGTGCGCACGGCCTGCAGCTGGTGGCGGTGATCGTGGTGTCTACCTGGGTGGGCATGGCCGTCACGGCAGGGGTACTGCGGCTTTGGAAGCCCAAGGTGAATGAGCATGCAGAACTTCGTTGAACTCTGGGTCTACCTGTCGTCGGCCCCTCTGTTCGGATTGACGGCAACACTGGCTGTGTACGTGCTGGCACAGGCGGTGTCACTGCGTGCCGGGCATGCCCCATGGGCCAACCCGGTGATGCTCTCGGTGGCGGTGCTGGCGGGGGTGTTGCTGGCCACCGGCACGGCGTACCCCACCTACTTTGCGGGCGCGCAGTTCATCCACTTCTTGCTGGGCCCCGCCGTCGTGGCCTTGGGCTGGCCGCTGTGGCAGCGCCGGGCCGCCCTGCGCGCGCGCTGGGGGCGGCTGGTGCTGGCCTCTCTGGCAGGGGGCACCGCAGCGGCAGCCAGCGCCGTGGGGCTGGGCTGGGCGCTGGGCCTGCCGGGGGATGTGCTGATGTCCCTCGCCCCCAAATCCGTCACGGCCCCGGTGGCGATGGGGGTGGCCGCGCAGATTGGCGGCGTGCCCGCGCTGGCGGCGGTGTTTGCCGCACTGACCGGCATGGTGGGTGCCCTGTCGGCCCGCTGGCTGTTTGGCCTGATGCGCCTGCCCACCGACGCTGAGGGCATGGCCCTGCGCGGCTTTGCGCTGGGCACGGCCTCCCACGGCATTGGCGCCGCCCACGCCATGCAGGTGAATGCCGATGCCGGAGCCTATGCCGGGCTGGCACTGGGCCTGCAGGTGGTGCTGGCAGCCGTGTTGATGCCGCTGGTGTTTCGGCTTTTTTAAGTGATAAAAAGTGGCTCCAGCGCTTATTCAACAAGCGCTGGCAGCTATATTTTTAATAGCAACCGCTTTACAGCCACTCAGCCACCGGCCACGGCCCGCGCAATCTCGCGGGCATGAGACAGCCCGAACAGCACCAAGCCAATCAGCCCGCCCACCACGGTGCCGTTGATGCGGATGTACTGCAGGTCCTTGCCAATGTTCAACTCAATCAAGGCCGACATCTGCTCGGCATCCCAGCGCTGCACCGTGTCCTGGATGTGCTGCGCCACAAACTGCGACACGTCCGGCGCCAGTCCTTGCACCCAGCCTTCCATTCGCGTGTTGAAGGACTGGCGCAGCGCCGGGTCGGCCGCCAACGATTCGCCCAACCACACGCCCAGCTTGACCACCTGACGCGCCAGTACGGAATCGGCGTCGGCAAGATCGCGCTGCAATGCGGCCCGCAGGTCCACCCACAGCGTCTTCGCATACTCACCCACGGTCGGATCCGTTTGCAGATAGGTGCGGATTTCTTCGCCTTTGCGCAGCCACTCGGGGTCGTGGCGCAGGCGTTCGACAAAGCGCTGCAGCGCGCCGTCAAACTGGGCCCGCAGCGTGTGCTGGGGGTTGGCGGCCACTTCGGACATCAGGGTCTCCAGCGCCCGGGCCAGCATGGCAGAGCCTTTGTCGCCCAGCCAGTCTGTCGGCAGCAACTTCTCGGTGCGGGGGTGGTCTTTCTTGAGCCAGGCCACGATGGTCTGCGCCACCCATTCCCGCGTTTCGGGGTTCTGCAGCCACTCGACGAGCTTGTGCAGCACTTCCTCCAGCAGCGCCTGGTGGCGCCCGTTGTGCGTGAGGGTGCCCAGCACCGCCGCCAGGGCGCGCGACAGATCCAGTTGCCCAATGAGGGTGCGCACCGCCTTCTGCACAAACCGCTCCACCTGCGCATCCTGCACCGTCTCCAGCGCGGCGGATGCCAGGCGCACCGCCTGCTGGCCCAGCAAGGCCGCGTTGCCGGGGGCCAGCAACCACTGCGAGAGGCGCTCAGCCGGGTCGTGCCTGCGGATCAGTGCCACCAGCGAGGGCACGTCGAGGAACTTGTCGCGCACAAAGGTGCCCAGGTTGCGCCCGATGCGCTCCTGGTTGCGGGCAATCACCGCCGTGTGCGGTATGGGCAGCCCCAGCGGCCGGCGAAACAGGGCCACCACGGCAAACCAGTCGGCCAGTGCCCCCACCATCGCCGCCTCAGCCATGGCCTTGATGCAGTTGAGCAGCAGGCCGCGCTCCACCAGGCTGGTAGCCACAAAAACGGCCGTGACCACCAGCAGCAGCGCCAGCGCCTGGCGCTTGGCACGACGCAGCGCTACATGCGCCGGGGTTTCCACCACCCCGGCGGGGTACTCAACGCGCTCGCTATCTGGCATGCGGAGGCTGCAACTCCATCCAGCGCATCCCAGGCATCAAGCGGCCGCGACCTTGTCGAGCGCGGCACTCAGATGCCCCACGGTGCGGTCCACGTTGTGCCATTTCTCCAGGCCAAACAAGCCGATGCGGAAGGTCTTGAAGTCTGGCCCCTCATCGCACTGCAGGGGCACGCCGGAAGCCGTCTGGAGCCCCACGTCGAGGAACTTCTTGCCGCTCTGGATGGCGGGGTCGCTGGTGTAGCTCACGACCACGCCGGGTGCCTTGAAGCCGTCTGCCGCCACGCTGGGAAAGCCGCGCGACTCCAGCAGGGCACGCACCTTGGCGCCCAGGTCCATCTGTTCCTGCCGCACTTTTTCAAAGCCGTACGCCCGCGTTTCCGCCATCACGTCGCGCAGGCGAACCAGTGCGTCGGTGGGCATGGTGGTGTGGTACGCGTGCTGGCCTTTTTCATAGCCCTCGGCAATCTGCATCCACTTTTTCAGATCGCACGCGAAGCTGGAGCTTTGTGTGCCTTCAATGGCTTGCCGGGCGCGTTCGCTCAGCATCACCATCGCGCAGCAGGGACTACTGCTCCAGCCCTTTTGCGGGGCGGAGATCAAAACGTCCACCCCCGAGGCCTGCATGTCCACCCACATCGCGCCCGAAGCAATGCAATCCAGCACGAACAGCGCGCCCACTTCGTGTGCGGCAGCACTCACGGTGCGGATGTAGTCGTCGCTCAGGATGATGCCGCTGGAGGTTTCCACATGCGGGGCGAACACCACCTTGGGCTTTTCAGCGCGGATGGTGGCAGCCACCTCCTCGGCCGGACAAGGTGCCCAGGGGGCCTGCGCGCCTTCGCCCTGGCGGCGCGCCTTGCAGACCACGGCGCCACCGCCCAGGCCGGTGTCGGCATCAAAAATCTGGCTCCAGCGGAAGCTGAACCAGCCATTGCGCACGATGAGTACCTTTTGCTTGTTGGCAAACTGGCGCGCCACGGCCTCCATGCCAAAGGTGCCGCTGCCGGGCACCAGCACGGCGGTGCGGGCGTGGTAGACCTCTTTGAGCATGGCCAGAATGTCCTGCATCACGCCCGTGAAGCGCTTGGACATATGGTTGAGTGCGCGGTCGGTGTAGACCACCGAGAATTCGAGCAGGCCATCGGGATCGACATCGGGCAGCAGTCCGGGCATGTAAACCTCTCCATCAACAGGAACGCCACCCCGGCACGGGGCGGGCTAGACGGATCAGCTTAGCACGCAGTCAATGCAAAAGACCTGCGCCAGCCCTGATGTACGCAGGGCGTTACGATGCCCTTTTTATCCGCAGGACCGCCATGCCCGACTTTCGCAGCGACACCGTGACCCAGCCCACCCCAGCCATGCGGGAAGCCATGTTCAAGGCCCCGCTGGGCGACGATGTGTTTGCCGACGACCCCTCGGTGAATGCCCTGCAGGAGCACGCGGCCGAGCTGCTGGGCTTTGAAGCAGCGCTCTTCGCCCCCTCCGGCACGCAGACCAACCTGATCGCCCTGTGGGGCCACTGCCAGCGGGGTGACGAGGCCATCGTGGGGCAGAGCTGGCACACCTACCGCTGGGAAGCGGGCGGCATGGCGGTGCTGGGCTCGATCCAGCCGCAGCCGGTCGAAACCCAGCCCGACGGCACACTGCGCCTGGCCGACATCGCCGCCGCCATCAAGCCCGACGACCCGCACTTTGCGCGCACCCGCCTCGTGGTGCTGGAGAACACCACCGGCGGCCAGGTGCTACCGCCCGAGTACGTGGCCGAGGTGGCCCAACTGGCGCGCCAGCGCGGGCTGGCACTGCACCTGGATGGCGCGCGCCTGTTCAATGCAGCCACGGCCAATGCAGCACGCCGCGGCACCGATGTGTACCAGGAAGCGCGCGAGCTGTGCAGCCACTTTGATTCGGTCTCGGTGTGCCTGAGCAAGGGCCTGGGCGCGCCCGTGGGCTCACTGGTGCTGGGCAGCGCGGCCTTTATTCGCCAGGCACGCCGCACGCGCAAGATTTTGGGCGGTGGCATGCGCCAGGCTGGCGTGCTGGCAGCGGCGGGCCACTACGCGCTGCAGCACCACGTCAGGCGTCTGGCAGAAGACCACGCCAATTTGCACACGCTGGCGTCAGGCCTGCGTGCCGTGGGTGAAAACCACCCGGTTCTGCGCGGGCGCATCACCGTACACCCCTGGCAAACCAACATCCTGTTCACCGATGTGCAGGCCGATGTGGCACCGGCATTCACTGCCTGGCTGGCGCAGCACCAGATCCGTGTGACCAGCAGTTTGTATGGCGGCCAGTCGCGTCTGCGCTGGGTCACGCATCTGGATGTGAACGCTGCCGACGTACAGGCTGCGCTCGACTGCGTGGCGCGCTTTACGCTGCCGGGCTGACCGGCCGGGGTCTCTTTCAAGCAGCCGGGTAGGTGCGCGCACCGAAGACGCCCGTGCCCACACGCACCATGGTGCTGCCCGCCTGGATGGCGGCATCCAGGTCGGCGGTCATGCCCATCGACAGGGTGTCCCATGGAGCGCTGGGCACATCTGCATGCGCCGCGAGAGCCACCCGGATTCTCTCGAACAGCGCATGGGCGGCCTCATGCACTGTCTTTTGCGCGGCGAATTCGGGATAAGGCTCGGGAATGCTCATCACCCCGCGCAGCTGCAACCGTGACAGTTTTGCCACGGCCAGGGCCAATTCCAAAGCTTCTTCGGGGGGCACACCGGCTTTGTTGTCGCCGCCATCCACATTGACCTGGATGCAAACGTTCAGCGGCGGCAGATGCGCGGGCCGCTGGTCTGACAAGCGCTGGGCGATTTTGAGACGATCCACCGTGTGCACCCAGTCGAAGTGCTCGGCCACCAGGCGCGTCTTGTTGCTCTGAATGGGGCCAATGCAGTGCCACTGCAACGCATACGGCACGATCTCACGCAGCGCCAGGATCTTGTCCACGCCTTCCTGAATGTAGTTCTCTCCAAACGCCCGCTGGCCGGCAGCGGCGGCTTCGGCCACTGCGGCGGCCCCAAATGTCTTGGAAACGGCCAGCAAAGACACCTCTTCGCGCGCCCGCCCAGCGGCCTGGCACGCCTGGGAAATGCGGTCGTTCACTTGTTGGAGGTTGTTGGCAATCGTGGTCATAATGGCCGCCAAGCGTACCAAACGATAGAGGGAGCCCCGTGGACATCACCCAATTGCTGGCGTTCAGCGTCAAGAACAAGGCCTCCGACTTGCACTTGTCGGCGGGATTGCCACCCATGATTCGAGTCCACGGCGACGTGCGGCGCATCAACGTGGAAGCACTGGACCACAAGACCGTGCACGCGATGGTGTACGACATCATGAACGACGCTCAGCGCAAGCAGTACGAGGAATTTCTCGAGGTTGACTTCTCGTTTGAAATCGAAGGCCTGGCCCGTTTCCGCGTCAACGCGTTCAACCAGAACCGCGGCTCGGCTGCCGTGTTCCGGACCATTCCCTCCAAGATCCTGACGCTGGAGCAGCTCAACGCGCCCAAGATCTTCGGCGATCTGGCCCTCAAGCCCCGTGGCCTGGTCTTGGTGACCGGCCCCACGGGTTCGGGCAAATCGACCACGCTGGCCGCCATGGTCAACTACCTGAACGAAACCGAGTACGGCCACATCCTCACGGTGGAAGACCCGATCGAGTTCGTGCACGAATCCAAAAAGTGCCTGATCAACCAGCGCGAAGTGGGGCCGATGACGCTGTCGTTTGCGGCAGCGCTGAAGTCTGCGCTGCGTGAAGACCCGGACGCGATTCTGGTGGGCGAAATGCGCGACCTGGAAACCATTCGCCTGGCCATGACGGCTGCCGAAACCGGCCACTTGGTGTTCGGCACGCTGCACACCTCCAGCGCGGCCAAGACCATCGACCGGATCATTGACGTGTTCCCCGCCGAAGAAAAGGAAATGGTGCGCGCGATGCTGTCGGAATCGCTGCAGGCCGTGATCTCCCAAACCCTGTGCAAAACCAAGGACGGCTCTGGCCGTGTAGCTGCGCACGAAATCATGCTGGGCACCAGCGCCATCCGCAATCTGATCCGCGAGGCCAAGGTGGCGCAGATGTATTCGACCATTCAGACCAGTAACAGCGTGGGCATGCAGACGCTGGACCAGAACCTCACAGACCTGGTGCGCCGCAACATCATCAGCCCCGCTGAAGCGCGCAGCAAAGCCAAGATCCCAGAAAACTTCCCAGGCTGATGGGCACCCACGCCAGCCCACCCGAACACACTTGGCGGCACAAACTGCCGCAGACCGGAGCAACTTATGAAAGGCATTCTTGGCCTTCTGCGTTCTAAAACCTTGGTGAACAAACCCAAGGACGAGAGCACGGACTCCATGCTCTTCTCCACCGCGTTCGCTGGCCAGGGCGTGGACGATTCCATGCTGGTGCCCTGGGAAGCCCGTGCAGTAGAAGTGGGCGCCAAGCGGCTACCCGCCAGCCGGGGCGGCAAGCTGCTGCAAGGCTTGTGGGCCAAAGACAAGTACATGGCACACCTGGACAAGGACGCCGTGGAGCGCATGGAGCGCTTCTTTGAGTTTGCGTCGGTGCCATCGAACCGCGACCTGATTCGCCAAGACGAATATGGCAACTTCATGGTGGTGCTGCTGACGGGCACCATCGCGGTGGACCGCGTTCAGCCCTGGGGTGAGCAGCTGCGCCTGGCGGAAACCCGCCCTGGCGACATCCTGGGCGAGATGTCCCTGCTGGACAGCGGCATCCGCTTTTCGGCCTGCACCACGTTGACTGACTGCGAAATTGCAGTGCTCAGCGCTGAAGCCATGGACGAAATGATGTCAAAGGACCCCCAACTGGCGGCCAGCCTGGTAGCCCTGCTGGCGCGTAAACTGTCGCTGCGCTTGCGTGTGGTCAGTGCCCGCCTGAGCGACTACCAAAAATAACGGCACGTAAGAAGTACAAATCACATCCGCACCAGCGGGTGACAATGACGCCAGAGAGGATTTCGGATGGAACGCGATCAGGCCAGTAAATTCATCAATGACCTGCTCAAGTTGATGGTGAGCCGCAACGGCAGCGACTTGTTCATCACGGCGGAGTTCCCGCCTGCCATCAAGGTCGATGGCAAGGTGACCAAGGTATCGCCGCAGCCATTGACCCCCACCCACACGCTCACACTGGCGCGCGCCATCATGAGCGACAAGCAGGTGGCGGACTTTGAGCGCACCAAGGAATGCAATTTCGCCATTTCGCCCGCAGGCATCGGCCGCTTTCGGGTCAATGCGTTCGTGCAGCAAGGCCGAGTGGGCATGGTGCTGCGTACGATTCCATTGACGCTGCCCACCATTGACGGCCTGGGCGTGCCCCAGGTGCTCAAGGAGATCACCATGACCAAGCGCGGCTTGTGCATCATGGTGGGTGCCACAGGCTCGGGCAAATCAACCACCCTGGCGGCCATGGTGGACTGGCGCAACGAAAACTCGTTCGGCCACATCATCACCGTGGAAGACCCTGTCGAATTTGTGCACCCGCACAAGAACTGCGTGGTTACGCAGCGCGAAGTGGGGCTTGATACCGACAGCTGGGAAGCGGCCCTGAAGAACACCCTGCGCCAAGCCCCGGACGTAATCCTGATGGGCGAAATCCGCGACCGCGAAACCATGGAACACGCCGTGGCGTTTGCTGAAACCGGACACTTGTGCATGGCCACACTGCACGCCAACAGTGCCAACCAGGCACTGGACCGGATCATCAACTTCTTCCCTGAAGAGCGCCGCGCTCAGCTGCTGATGGACCTGTCACTGAACCTGCGCGCCATGGTGTCGCAACGCCTGGTGGCAAAGCAGGACGGCAAAGGCCGTGCGGCGGCCGTGGAGATCATGATCAACACGCCCCTGATTTCCGACCTCATCTTCAAGGGTGAAGTCTCGGAAATCAAAGAAATCATGAAGAAGAGCCGCAACCTGGGCATGCAGACGTTTGACCAGTCGCTCTTTGACTTGTACGAAGCCAATGTGATCAGTTACGAAGACGCACTGCGCAATGCCGATTCGCTGAACGACCTGCGCCTGCAGATCAAGCTCAACAGCCAGCGCGCCAGGTCACCCGATCTGGCCTCGGGCACCGAGCATTTCGCCATCGTCTGAGCCCCTGCGCTGCGGCGCGCCACGCCCCCACCCCGGCGCCTGCCCTTGGAATCCGTTCGCAAGGCAGGCGTTTTTTCTTTGACCTCCCGAGCCATACCATGCCCAGCACCAACCCACGCTCTTACGATTCCATCGCCAACCGCAAAGTCGCTTTCCTAGGCCTCGGGGTGATGGGTTACCCCATGGCCGGGCACCTGGCCCTGGCCGGCCATGAAGTGACCGTGTACAACCGGACTGCCGCCAAGGCCGTGGCATGGTGCAAGGAATTTGCCGCCACCCCGGCGCCGCGCAGTGCGGCTACGCCGCGAGAAGCAGCCACCGGCGCCGATATCGTTTTTTGCTGCGTCGGCAACGACGACGACCTGCGCTCGGTCACGCTGGGCACTGACGGCGCATTTGCAGGCATGAAGCCCGGTGCCATCTTTGTGGACCACACCACTGCCTCGGCCGAGGTGGCGCGCGAGCTGTATGCCGCCGCGAAGGCTCAGGGCTTGCAGTTTGTGGATGCCCCCGTCTCGGGCGGCCAGGCCGGTGCACAAAACGGCATGCTGACGGTGATGTGCGGAGGTGATGCCGACGCATTTGCCGCAGTGCAACCTGTCGGCATGGCGTTTTCGCGCGCCTTCACCTTGCTGGGCTCCAGCGGCGCCGGTCAACTGGCCAAAATGGTCAACCAGATCTGCATTGCAGGCCTGGTGCAAGGGCTTTCCGAAGCCATTGCGTTCGGGCAGAACGCAGGGCTCGACATGAAGCAGGTGCTGGATGTGATTGGCAAAGGTGCCGCCCAGAGCTGGCAGATGGACAACCGTGGCAAGACCATGGTGGACGACAAGTTCGATTTCGGCTTTGCCGTGGACTGGATGCGCAAGGACCTGGGGCTGGTGCTGGATGAAGCCAAGCGCAACGGCTCGCGCCTGCCTGTGACTGCGCTGGTGGACCAGTTTTACGCGGACGTTCAGAAAATGGGCGGCAACCGCTGGGACACGTCCAGCCTGATCAAGCGGCTCAAGTAAAGATCAGCCCCAAGGCCCGCGCTGAACTTCCGCAAGCGCGGAGCCTGCAGGCACACCACCCCGGAGGATGTGTGCCTCCCCCAAAGATGAAATTACGCTCGCCGCCCTGCCGCCCTCAGGGGCCGGCGAACACATCTCTCCAGCGATCAGTTGCGGGGAGTCGACGCTGGAGGCGCGTCTTGCACCACTGGGGCCGGAGTGATGTTGCGCAGTTCGTCTTCGGTCAGCATTTCAAAAACGCGCACCACCTTGCTCACACCACTCACGCCTCGGGCGATTTCGGTCGCGCGCTGCGCTTCACGCTGTGTCACACGCCCCATCAGATAGACGACGTTGCGCTCAGTCACCACCTTGAAGGCGCTGGCGGACAGGTCTTTGGCATCCACCAGGCTGGCGCGCACCTTGCCGGTGATGAAAGTATCGTTGGAACGCTGCCCCAGGCTGCTGGGCGGCATCACCGCCAGGTCGTTCACCACCGAGCGGACGTTCTCAACCCCCAACACCACTTGCTCGACCCGTTGACGGTCTTGAGCGCTGGGCACTTCGCCCGTCAGCAGCACCTGGCGGTTGAAGCTGGTCACGTTGACGTGACCACGGTCGCCCAGCAGCTCACTCAGGCGATTGGCCGAGCGCAGCTCGATGCCCTCGTCTTCCACCTGCGTGCCGGTGGTACGGCGGTCCACCGCCATCATGGTGCCCACCACGGCGCCGCCCACCACCAGGGGTGCGCAAGCCGACAGGCCTGCAGCCAGCGCAGCGGCGGCCAGCAAAGAACAAAGGGTGCGGTTCAAGGTCTGCTTCATCAAGAAATCTCCTGGTCACCAAGTAATTGGGCGTCCACGCCATCGCTGATGCAATGCAGCACCAGGGCATGCACCTCGCGCACGCGCGCAGCGCGGTCATGGGGTACGTTGATCAACACATCTGTCTCGCGCAACACGGCTGCCAAACGGCCTCCGGTGCGGCCCGACAAGACGATCACGGTCATGTCGCGCTCATGGGCTGCCTCTGTGGCGGCCAGCAAGTTGGCGTCGTTGCCCGACACCGACAGCGCCAGCAGCACATCGCCCGCCTGGCCCAAGGCCCGCACCTGCCGGGCAAACTGCTGGGAAGACATGTCCGGCCCGCTGGCCGAAGCCGTCAACAGCGTGCTGTCTGCCGTCAGCGCCATCGCCGCAAGTTCGGGCCGGTCGCGCTCAAACCCCGCCACACAAAACGCAGCAAACTGCTGCGCTTCGGCGGCAGAGGGGCCGTTGCCACAGGCCAGCACTTTGCCACCGCTGGTCACACAGGCCAGGATGGCATGGACGGCGGCGGCGATGGGTTGGCTCAAGACTTGCGCCGCTTGGTATTTCAGATCGGCGCTGTCGATGAAGTGTTGTTGGATGCGTTGCTCAAGCATGAGGGCCCGATGATACCCGCCGCTTGTTATCGCTTTTGTAGCAAAGGGTTGCCTCGCAGCAAGCCCCAGAGCCTGCAGCCTGCACCAGTACCCGCGCCGCCGGCAACGCACCCCGGGCATGGGCTGCCAGCGCTACCGCCGCCCCAGACCTTGCAACAGCACCGAGATGCACGGTGCACGCCGCTGCATCTGCCACGCGGGATTACTGCGCATCAAACGCCGCCCTGATCCACTGCACCTGTCCCTCGATCAGGACCGCATCGAAGCGGCATGGCGGCGGCGATGCGTAGCGCAGCAGGTAGTGGCGTGCGGCAAACACCACCCGCTGCTGCTTGATTGCACCGATGCTGGAGCCCGCACCGCCAAAGGCACTGCTGCTGCGGCTGCGCACTTCCACAAACACCACCGTACCGTCACGCTCGCGCAGGATGAGATCAATCTCGCCCCCTCCGCGCCCCGGCGTCCGATAATTGCGCTCCAGCAACTGCAAGCCTTGTGCCTGCAGATACGCCAGCGCCTGGTCTTCGGCAGCATTGCCGCGTTGGCGGGTGGTGGCGTTTGCCACAGCGCCCGTGGGGGCGGGCCTTTTTCCGAGGAATTTCATTGAGCGCATCTTTCGCAACAGCACTGGCCGCCGCACGCGATGCAGCCGCCGCCCAGCATTATCCGCAGGGCGCCCTGTACGTCGTCGCCACGCCCATCGGCAACCTGGCTGACATCACCCTGCGTGCCCTGCATGTGCTGCAATTGGCAGACACGGTGGCCTGCGAGGACACGCGCCACACCCAGGCGCTGCTGCGGGCCTACGGCATTGACAAAAGCGCACACCAGCTGCTGGCGGTGCACCAGCACAACGAAGCCGAGGCGGCCCTGCAGGTGGTGCAGCGGCTGCAGCAAGGGCAACGCGTGGCGTACGTGAGCGACGCAGGCACGCCCGGCGTGAGCGACCCCGGTGCCCGGCTGGCCCAGGCGGTGCGCGAGGCAGGGCTGCGCTCGGTGCCGCTGCCAGGAGCCAGCAGCATCACCACGGCCCTCAGCGCCGCAGGGGCCGTGGCCCACAGCGCTGAACAGGGGGGATTTGTGTTTGCAGGGTTCCTGCCCGTCAAGCAGGCCGAGCGCGCCGCTGCGGTGCAGGTGCTTGCGGGCGAGCCGCGCTGCGTGGTGCTGCTGGAGGCCCCGCACCGCATCCAGGAACTGGCGCAGGCGCTGGCCCCGCTGGGCGAACGCCCGGTGACCCTGGCCCGTGAACTGACCAAGCAGTTTGAAGAAATCACCACCCAGCCCGCCCACGCTTTGACGGCCTGGCTGGAAGGGGGGGCGCAACGCGCGCGGGGCGAATTCGTGGTGCTGCTGCACCCGGTGGCGGTGGCCAGCGATGGCAACGGCGAAAGCCTGCGCGTGCTGCGCCTGCTGCTCAAAGAGCTGCCCCTGAAAACCGCCGTGCGGCTGGCGGCCGAAGTGACCGGTGCATCGCGCAACGCCCTGTACGACACCGCGCTGGAATGGAAGCGCGAAGGCGATGGCGAAGGCGACGACAACGCTTGAGCGAGACAGGCGCATGGGCCGAGCCCCATCGGCAGGCGCGCGCCGGTCAACTCAATGGCCGATGAGGCTTTAAGCAAAAAGCGGCTCTAGCGCTTATCCCGCAAGCGCAAGCAGCTTCTTTTTTGATAGCAAATCACGGGGCCACAGCCAACCCCATCGCCACACCCCCGAACAAGTCTCCCTCCACCTGGGCGGTGTCGGGAAACGCCTTGCGCAACGCATCGCGTAAAGGCCGCAAGGCCGAGGAGCCCCCGGTGAGATAAATCGCGTGCAGGTCTGCCGCCTGAAGACCCGCCCGCTGCAGGCACTGCTGTGCACATGCCACGACCTGCGCCAGCGGGCTGTCCAGGTGCTGCTCCAGCCCCTCAGGCGTAACGCATGACGCCAGCGCGGGCTCGATCCAGTCCAGCGGGATGGGCGCATCTGCATGGCTCACCGATGCGGAGATTTTGGCCTGCTCCATGGCATTGGCCAGCTTGTGGCCCAAGCGCTCGTTCAGCACCGTCATCAGGCGCGCATGCAATCGCTGGTCGGCGTAGTCAGTGCGCAAAGCCTGGGCGTCGCGCAGCGCCTTGGGTGAGTAAAGCCACTGGATCAGATGCCAGGTGGACAAGTCAAAAAACACCCGGCTGGGTACCTCCCGCCCGCTCGGCCCCAGATGCCGAAAACCCAGCAACGGCATCAACAGCTCCAGGCTCAGGCGGCGGTCAAAGTCCGTACCACCCACATGCACGCCGGTGGTGGCCAGCACATCGTCCAGGCGGTCAGCGCGTCCCATGCGGCCTGGGCCCAGGCGCACCACGGTGAAGTCCGAGGTGCCCCCGCCAATGTCCACCACCAGCACCACTGCCTCGTGGTCAATGCGCTGTTCGTAGTCCAGCGCCGCCGCAATCGGCTCGGGCTGGAAGGAGATGTTTTCAAAGCCTGCATCCACAGCGGCCTGGCGCAGCGCATCTTCGGCCTGCTGATCGCGCACGGGGTCATCATCCACAAAATGCACCGGGCGGCCCATCACCACACGCCCCGGCATACCGCCCAGATCGGCCTGCGCCTTCTGGGCCAGCATGCGCAGGAACAGGCTGATGACGTCCTGGTAGCTGATCAACTGCTGGTGCACCGCCGTCTTGTCCTGCAGCAACGCGCTGCCCAGCAGGCTTTTGAGCGAACGCATCAGGCGGCCTTCAGTGCCCTCCAGGTACTGCGCAATCGCATCCCGCCCAAAGTGCGTGCGGTGCTGTTCCGCGTTGAAGAACAGGGCGGTGGGCAAAGTGCGTGCATCGCCTTCGAGCGAAATCATGCGCGCTGCGCCTTGCCCCTGGCGCACGGACATGGCCGAGTTGGAGGTACCGAAGTCGATGCCGAGGGTGACGTCTTGCAGGAGAGCCATCTTGAAGCGGGGGGAATGCAGACCAGCGCGCCAATTGCGCCGGCCTGAAGCAGTTTGAAAACGGAAACGTGCGCGGCAAGCGCCACGATTGCGAGCGCTTTGACAGGGTGGCTTGGAGCGAGTGCCCAGCCGAAGGCGCAATGCAAAAAGCCCCTGACCAGAGATCAAGGGCTTTTTTAGTTTGGTGGTGGATTTTAACAGAAAACCAAACCCACATATCAGCAGTCTCTCAGCCCCGGTCGGAAGCCTTGAGACCCTCGCGCGATTCCGGGGAAGGATTTCGCGCAACCGCACATGCCCATGATTGTAAGTTCAGAGAGGCCGATTGGCCCTCGCAGTTGCCGCAACTGCCAGGGAATCTGGGGGCTGCAACTTGGCTTTCCTCTCGTTTGTCGCCGTAATGCCCGGCACGAACGACGAAAGGAAATGCCATGCAAACTGTACCCGCCTTCACCGAAACGGAGCTCGCACGTCGGTGGAACGTCAGCATCAAGACCCTGCAACGCTGGCGCAGCGAAGAACGCGGCCCGCCGTACATCAAGCTCTCAAAGGCCATCCGCTATCCAGTCGATGAGATCGTCACCTATTGATCCGGCAGGCTTTATTCGTAAACCTTGCTCGGGCTGAGGTGTCGAAGCCCCTCGACGGGCTCAAGTTGAACGGCATCGGGACTCTGCAATAAACCGTGCCGGATCAATATGAGCAGGCGATCCGCCAGGGCATGTCCCACGAAGTGCCGCTGCCATCCTTGAACGAAGCGCAGTCCGTTGTCGAATCTCCCGCGCCCGCAGCGCCCGAACCAAAGCGGTACTACTTGAGCGAGGCCTTCGCACTCATCGCGCAGTACGGCAGTCTTGAAGCGGCCGAGGCCGCGCTGACGGAGGCGCGCGATGAAGCCCAAGGTTGATGCCAACAAGCATGGCGTTGCGCCCAGCCCGGATGAGCCAGTCATCACGTATCCGGTCCTCGATGAAACCCACTTGTCCTCGCGATGGAATCTCTCACCCAAAACGCTGCAAAAGTGGCGCTCGGAAGGAATCGGCCCGCCCGCCTGGCACCTCAACAGATCTGTCCGTTACCTTCTGATGGAGGTCGAGGCCTTCGAGCGCAAGGCTCGGGTCACTTGGAAATCCCCTACCGGACGCCCTTTGTCCGAATCCTCTCCCACGGCACGTGAAGACGCCATCGAGCAGATGATGCAGAAGCGGCCTGAACGCCGTGATCGGGTTTTCTACTCCGCCAAAGAGGTGGTCGACATCACTGGATTGCCCGGTTACTGGATTCACCAGAATCAGGAACGCCTGCGGCTCGGCATCCCGTTCTACCGGATCGCAAACGGTGACGTCATCCGCTTCAGCATCGAGGAGCTCTTCCTCTGGGAGATGCATCACCTGCGCCCATGCCGGTACCCGGCGAACGGGAATGCTGATGCCTCGTAGTTGGGGCGAGCCGTGGCGAAGTGTGTTGCCCTACGTTCCGATATTTCGTTGATTAATTAAAATTGGAGAATAAATGGAACACACTCCATCAATGCTCTCCGAGACCCACACCCAGCGCATCCTTGATCTGGCCAGCCAGAGAGGGCTGCTGCGTGCCAGCGATTTGGACGCCATCGGCTCGCCCCGGGTCATCCTGACGCGCATGACTGCAGCTGGACTGCTGGAACGGATCGGGCGTGGTCTTTACCGTCTGCCAGGCGCACAGGTGACGGAATTTGAGAGTCTTGCCCTTGTCGCCACCAGGGTGCCACAAGCCGTGTTCTGCCTGCTCACAGCACTCCAGTTTCACGGGCTGACCACCCAACTACCGCGTCAAGTCTGGATCGCCATGCCACGCGGCAGCCACTCACCCCGGATCGACTATCCGCCGATCCGGATGGTTCAGATGGCCGGTAGCGCTCATCTGGCAGGCGTCGAGGAGCACTTGTGCAACGGGGTGAAGGCGCGGATCTACAGCCCGGCCAAGACCGTGGTCGATTGCTTCAAGCATCGCAACAAGATCGGTCTGGATGTGGCGCTGGAGGCCTTGAAAGACGCATGGAGGACGCGCAAGGCGTCCGCAGACGACCTGTGGCGCTACGCTCAGGATTGTCGCGTCGCCACCGTGATGCGCCCCTACATGGAAGCAGTCGCCCACGACTGACGCCACGGCCGCCGAGACGGGCTGGCTTCTCTTTGGTTTAAAAATTTGGTAGGATGACGGTTGTTTTAAACCCAACCCGAGGAGGCGTCATGATTGCAGATCGCATTCGTCAAGCACGATTGGCGGCAGGTCTGACCCTGGGTGCGTTGGGCGAACAGGTGGGTGTTTCTCACACCGCCATCCAGAAGTACGAGAAGGGTCTGCTGACGCCGTCGTCGACTCAGCTACTCAAGCTGGCCCGCGCCTGCGGCATCCGGACCGAATACTTCTTTCGCACGCATACGGTTGAACTGCTGCAGCCCGAGTTCCGCAAGCTCTCGACCTTTGGCAAGACGGCGCAGGATGCGCTGAAGATCAAGGTCGTCGAGTTGGTGGAGAAGCGCGTGGAGTTGCTCGGCGCATTTCCCGAACTGCCGTTCCCGGCGTTTGCACCGCCCGCGAATCTGCCTGAGCACATCACCTCGCTGGATGAGATCGATGCGTTCTCGGATTCGGTCCGCAACGCTTGGCTGTTGGGCCTGAATCCGATTGCTGACCTCACCGACACCCTCGAAGGCCTTGGCTTGCTGGTCATCGTGGTCGACGAAGAAAACCCAGGCTTCTCTGGCTTGACGGCCAAGGCACGGACCGAAGATGGCCGGGAGTATCCGGTCGTGGCTGTTTCCAAGCGCTGGCCCGGTGATCGGCAGCGGTTCACGCTGGCGCATGAGCTGGGGCACTTGCTGCTCGAAGGACGACTGGCTGACGGGATCAACGAAGAGAAAGCCTGCGACCGGTTCGCCGGTGCCTTCCTGGCTCCGCGTGTCGCGGTGTTGCAGTTGCTTGGGGCACAACGCCATGCGCTGGAATGGCAAGAGCTGTATGTGCTCAAGCACGAGTTCGGTCTGTCGATGACCGGATGGCTGCAGCGCGCCAAACAGTGTGGCGTGATCACCGAGGCAGCTCATCTCTCCATGTTCAAGCGGTTTTCGGCCAAGGGCTGGCGTAAGACCGAGCCTGGCGAACCACTGCCGAAAGAGCATCCCCGACTGTTTGATCAGTTGGTGTACCGCGCCTTGGCCGAGCAATACATTTCCGAAGGCAAGGCGGCGGAACTGCTGGGCATCCCGATGATGCGCTTCCACAAAGAACGCCAGCTGGAGTCATCGGATGCGGTTGCTCATCAGTGATGCGAACATCTTGATCGATATGGAAGCGGGAGCGTTGATGGAGACGCTCTTCCAGCTTCCGATGCAGTTCGGCATCCCTGATCTGCTGTACTACGAAGAAATTGAACCGGGCAGTCCGGGCCTTGAAGACCTGGGCTTGCAGGTCATGGAGGTCAGCGGCGACTTCGTGGCGTATGCCCAGCAGTTGCCAGGCCAGCACAACCATCTGCTTCCCGCGAAAAACGGTCCCAAGCCCAGTCACAACGACTACTTGGCACTGGCGCTTGCGAAGCAGGAGACCTGTACCTTGCTGACCGGCGACACCAATTTGCGGATTGTTGCCAACAAGGAGCAGGTCAACGTCATGGGCACCATCGGGCTGCTGTGCGCCATGATCGAGAACCAACTGCTTACAGTCGACGACGCCTTCAAGGCACTTGACCGAATGAAGTCGGGCAAGCGTCGGTTGCCCTGGCCGGAAGCCGAAAAAGTACTGAACGCGCTGCGTTGATCAGGTTCTGCCATCGGCAGGCAACCACTGCGGGCCAGTGGCTTTAGGCCAATGCCCGCTGCAACACGCTCCATGCGGTAGCCCAGTCGATCCGCTCCTGCTCCAAGCGAACGTTTTGCCCCCAGCGCTGCTGCTTGAGATCCCGATAGAGTTGCTGCTCTTGCTCCGTCAGAAGCGTCAGTTCCGTTGCAGGATGCTGCGCCGATTCATCCACCCACAGCGTCTTGTGTTGCAGCAAGGTGTCTTCGTCCATGAGCACCGACTGCAACGCTGGAACGTATGAACGGGCTCGATGCAGGATGGCAAATCCATGGGTGTCCAAATCACCCCAATAGATGCACTTTGCGCGGGCAAGCCAAGAGAAACGGGCCAACACGTCGACGTTATAGCCAAGACGCATGAACACGACAGCGCCCGGCATGTCGGACATTGCCAGTCCCGTTTGAAGGTTCTCGACAATAAACACATGTGAGACCGGCAAATTGAGACCCGCCAGGTTTTCCACTGGTGCAGTGATGTCACCCACGCCACCGACCCTGGCTCGCAACGCCTGATCCAGTACCCGCATTCGCACAAGGAGTGGAGGTGCTTTCAGTCCGCAGCGCTGGTAGAAATCCAGTTCGCTGGAAGAGTCCTCTTGAATTGCGGCCACCAGATCCGTCAGCAGCCCTTTGCGCCCATCGAGCCATTTGCTATCCAGCCCGGACACCGGCAGCTGGCGGGGGTAGAGGTCGGATTGTGGATGGTTCGCTATCCAATCCAGCATCTCTGCAAGCCGATGAAAATCGGCATCGCCATAGTCCGCCAGAACATCAAAATACCTCGGCAACTGCTGCGCCAGTACCGGCCAGCGAGCGGTGAGCGTTCGGTAGCGAGATTGAGCACGCTCCCATCGTGCGGACTCACCAATCCACATGGCCACATCCTCTGGGCCACCCAACGCTAGCTTCTCCGGTAGTCGCTGAACGCCAAGCGCTTTCCACCGGCGCTCACACCAGGACAAGGAGCCGACTCCTTGCCAACCTTGCCATGCGCTCACCCAAGCACGAACGCCGTCGACTTGTCTCAGTGCAGCCTGCTCCGTCGGCACACCGAGCGTAACTTCCAATGGCCATTGGCCATCACCCGGATCACCGATCAACCACTCGCGGTGCTTGCTTTGAAAGCGACGGGCAAGAAACTGCCGAACATCTTCAGGAAGCTTCAACGCCAGACTCCTCTCGTGCGTGCTCTGGCAGCTTCAACCGCTGACGATCACCGTCGTACTCGATCAGCAGGACGCCTGACACGCGCCGATCGCTGATATCCACGAAGCAAGCGCCACCGATGAATGGTTCGAGGGTCATGACGGACTTCAGCGGCGTAGCGACCACCATCTGGAATCCGAAATTGGTAAAGATGTTCATCGCCAAAGCGGTGAACTCGTTATCCGCCTTGTCGAAGGCCTCATCCAGAACGACGGGCGCATACATCGGCACGCCGTGGTCGTTCCCGCCCAGTTGGTATCGCAGGGCTGCGGCCAAGCACGTGGTGGCCAGCTTCTGCCGTTGGCCGCCGGACTTGCCTGCTCCGCTGCGGTAGATCTCGACCTCGACGCCGCTTTCATCGATCTCCCGCCCGATGAACTCGACATGCTGTCGAACATCGAGCACAGTCTCACGCCAGCGCTTTTGCTCGGGGTCCTGACTGGCGAGTCGATCAACAAGTCGTCGCAAGGCCAGGAACCGCGCCTCGGCAAACTCTCGATCCTCCGTCCATGCATGGCTCAGCGCCCGCTGGATCTCTTGCTTGAACTCCTTGACGTCGACAAGCTGCCGGTCACTGGCGTCGATGTGGAGATAGGTGCGTTGATTGGCGCTCTGGTTGAAGGGCACCTGGCCAAGACTGTCGTTGACCAGATCCATCCGTTCCAGGATCGCCTTACGCGCATCGTTCAGGTAGGTGGAAAGCGCAGCCAGATTCTGGTGACTTTGGTTCTGTAGCAATTCAAAGAATCGCTGCTCATAGGCGGGCAGTCCATCCGTCTCCAGTCGAACCAGTTTGGCGAAGAAGTCTGGAGCGCTGGCAAGGCTCGTGTCCATGTCGCCCGCGTCCATCGGCCATTGCCGTTTGAAGTCGGCAAAGCGCGCTTCTACTTCCTTCTCGCATGCGCCAATCCCACGGTTGACCTCTTCGATCTCCGCATTGAGTGCGCGTTCTACAGAGGTTGTCACCTTGTCGAGGTTTTCGAGCCGGACTGCATCTGACTGCTTGGCGAAGCGCTCGTCGAGACCCGACACCTGATGGGGCGTCAATGGAACGATAGACGCGTCCTGCAGGAGAGATTCCAGTTTCTGGGTGCTGGTCTTGATCTGGTCAAGAATCGAGTCGTGCGCGCGTGTTGCCTGGCGAAGCTCCTTATCAGCATCCTCAACGAGCTTCTTTTGTTCACCGATCTGCTCGCTGATTTGCAGCAGGGTGGTATTGCCCTCCCGCGCTTCGCGGATCTGCCGTTCAATGGTGGAGATGCGATCCAGTAATGGGAGCACATCTATTTCTTGCCACTGGAGATTCACCAGAGTCTGGCACTGCATCGCTCGGGTCGCACGATTTTTGTCTTGCTCGGAGAGTTTGTCGATCTCCCCGCCGAGGCGAGAAATGGTGTCAGCCAGCTCCTGCGCCTGAGCTTGAAAGAGCCCGAGCTTCTCCCGGTTATCAAATCCGAGCACCCAGTTTCGTCGGTCCCCGACACTTCTACGGTCGTCTTTTTCGTGTCGGGTTTTGCTGTGCTTGACCTGGCCTTCACGGGTGATGGCGCGGTCTGCGCTCCTGAAGGACTGAATAGAGTCGACGCACGCATAATCGAAGCGTTGCCGTAGTTCGGCCTGGAGCCAATCGGCATACGTCCCATCCTTGACGTTCAGCTTGAGGACGAGAGAGTTAGCACCGATAGGCTTGGCCTGCCACGTCTCCGGACGGCCAGTCCGGTAATACACCAAGCGCTGGCCAAGATGGGTGTTGTTGATGTGGTTGGCCAATGCCGAATACTGGCGCTCGTCTACCAGGAGTGAGAGCGCAAATCCGTGCAGTACGCGCTCAATGGCCCCCTGCCATTCGGCCTCGTCAGGCTTCACCTCGACGAGTTCGCCAACAAAGGGAAGTGCCGACTCCGAGATCCCGATGGCGGCAGCGATGTCTCGACGCATTTCCAGCATGTCCGCTGGGATGTTCGATGGCTGGCGCTGAAGTGCCTGCACCTCTTTCAGTGCTTGCGAAAACGCGGTCTCGGCATCCTTCTTTTCTCTGTCCAGGCGGAACTGCTCGGCGCGGCTATCGTTGCTGCGCTGCTCCCAGTTTTCGACCTCCTGTCGTGCGTTGCCCAACAGTTCAGCGAAAGCTTGAGGCGAATCCGGGAGACTCCATCCCAGCTTCTTGCACGCATCTTCGGCCTGACTGCGTTTGCGCAGGCGATCTGTGCGCTGGCCCTCCAGCCCCAGTTTCTCGGCTTCCCATTGCTCGATCTGATCACCGCCTGCCTCACGGTGCTGTCGCTCCAAATCGCGCAAGATTGCGGCGTGGTTATCCAGGGTACTTTGACGCCGCCTCACTTCACCCTCTGAGCCGTTGGCTTGCACCTCTAGGGATGCCACGTGCTCCTTGAGGAGCTCAATGCGTCGGGTTTCCCGGTAGCCATCAACGCCAAGCCGAAGCTCATCCAAGCCATTGCGCTGCAGTATCAACGAATCCCTGCGCTGATATTGCTCCCGCGCTGGCGCGAGCGTTTGAACTTGCTCGCGGGCCGTGACGACTGCCTGGTGGGCAGCATTGAGTTCGCCAAATTCGCTGACCAAGCGATCCGCTACCTCGAAGGTTTCGGGCTTGTCGAGCATGAAGTCGCGCAGGAAGGTATTGAGGTCGCCTAGGTTTTTAGCCGACTGGGTTTTGTGCAGCAAACGCAGCGCCATTTCGCTCTCGATGCCGAGCAGACGGCAGAACCGTTCGCAATAGGGACGAAATTCGTCGCGGGCGAATGCCTCCGGGAAGGACTGCTTGAGCTTACGGATGTCGAAGTTGGATTGGCCGAAGTCCTCGAGCTCGCGCAGATCAAAGGCCCGTTCCATGACAAGGTAGTGGCGTTTGACGTCGGCGCTGCCATTCGCATTGCCCCGCAGCCAGAACACCTGAACCAGCACCACAGACTGACCCAGGGCATTCTGGTAGGTCAGCGCCAAGGCTGACCAGGTCGTCCCCGCGCGCAGGTAGCGGGTCGCGATCTCGCCTGACTCCCCATCCTTCTGTTCAGCCCACGCACCACGTATGTAGGTAACGAGGTTCCGGTCACGGCCACTGCGATCCGCCTCGCGCGCAGCAGCGTTGAAATCGATCCAGCGAGGTGGCGTCAGCAACGCCGAAAATGCATCGAGCAGCGTCGACTTCCCTGCGCCGGATCGACCCACAAACAGAAAGCCTCGCTCGCTGATTGGTACGTCGTGCAGGCCGGAGAAAGTACCCCAGTTGTAAACCTGCAGGCGGATCATCCGGAACTGCTCGCGGGCAAACAAGGAGGCGGTTTGGGGTTCCGAGATCATTGGTCAGCCTCCTCATCAGCTTCAGTCTGAACCAGCTGCGCTGGCGTTTCTCCGGCAGCCATTCGCTGATACAGGTGCGTCAGCGCTTGTATTTCCTCTGCCGAGAAGAGGAGCTTCAGCGTCGGCGAAATCTCGAAGCGATCCTCACTCGAGCGAATTTTCTGCAGGATGCTGTGCTTCTTGATCTTCTCGATGGAGGCATGAACTCGTTTCACGAACCCTGCACGGTCGGTGTTGGCGGCGCGCTCATAGAGGGATAGAAACTCCGTGATCTCATCTGTCGACACCACGGCACGATCCCCCTGCGAGTCCGCCTGGGTCAATCGCTGGCGAAGGTGGAGCAACAGAATGGAGTCAATGAACGTCAGTTGGGCGCGACGCAGCAGGAGGGGCACTTCAAGGTCGCCGGTATCTGCCTGACGCGTGAAGGCCACTTGCACATCCCGATCGATGACCAGTTCGAGAAACAGTTCGGCAAGACGCCGACGTATCACCGCTTCGTCTCTTACCAAGATCGGCCAGAGCTTTGGATGTCGACGTCCATCGAGCGACGGCCCTGCCAGCAGCTGCACCAAGGCGCGCCGGGTATCCAGTGCCAACTCGCCGCTGTCGCCCAGGAACAGGGTGTTGGCAGGTGCCTGAGCAGCATCGGGTGCTTGTGCCTCGGCTGGGATTGCCGCTTCGTCGTTCTCAGACCAGTTCATGGGCCCGCTCCCTCAAAAAGAAGATCTTTGGAATTCGGGCGCTACGACGCTGCTCGTCGCCTCCAACCCAGCCTACGGTTTCACTGTGGTCGGCTTTGAACCCATGCCGACTGCCCAACGCCAGCAGGCCGACGACGCTGCCCAGCCCCTGTGCAGCGGGGAACTGCTCCAGCACGTCGGCAATCGATGCCTGGGAGCGTTGCTCCAGGACAGCCAGCACGTTGGCCTTCAGTGTTCGGAAGTCGATCTCGGACTGTGCGACCAGTTCGCTCACAGACTCAAGGTCGATTGGCGGCGCATCCCCTTCTGCCATCTGCCCAGGCAATGCTTGCAGGGATGGGTCGTGCAGCACCCATTGAGACAAGGAGCGCAACCGACTGCTCGTGAGTTCCAGCGTGTACTGGAGGGTCTCAGTGGCCCTGACTTCATCCTTCAGGCTCAGTGCTGCGCGCTGAGCGTCTTTCAGCAGGTGATTGAGTCGGCGTTGTTCGAGGTATTCACGACTCTGGACGAAGTGCTTCAGGCTTCGCGCGAAGGTCTGGAGCACCTCGTGAACCATGCCGCCCTGCTCAAGAAGGGTGCGCGTTAGCCGCAGAAGGAATCGTCGCTCCTTGGCCTCGAGCTGCTCCACGAACTCCCGCGACATAACGCTATCAAGTGCCTGATCAAGCGTGGCCGCCTGTTCTGGGTCCGTAAGCAAGCGCCAGAAAGCAGAGAAAGTCCTTCCGGCGTCGCTCTCTGAAATCAAATCGATTCCGGCGAACAGCGAATCCAGCACATCCCCTCGATTGCCATCGTTGTCCATGATGCGTTCACGGAGATCGCGATTGAGCTGGTCGAACTGATCGCGGACACGGCGGAAATCACCGGCCAGATCGTCGGCCAGCGTGATGATCTCCCGCGTGCGCTCGAGCGCCGTTGTATGGGGCAGCACGCGCATCTGCCCCTTCTGGATGGCGTCAATCTCCTTGTCGATGCGGGCTTGCTCGGCCATGAGCCGGTCGATGCGGCGGAATTTGTCAGTGTCGGTGTCCTCGGCAAGTCGTGCCAAGGCTTCGATGACGAGCGTCAGGCGGCTTTCAGTCGCTGCTGAGTGCGGTTGCGCCAGGCCAGAGACGAATCGAATGGCTTCGACGGCCGCCGTGGAGAGTTCATATTCCTCTTCTGAAGCGCCAGCCGGGAAGCGTCGCTCCAAGTACCCATCGGCGAGCCAGCTGGCGACATACGCCTGTGCCGTTTGGGGAAAGTCTTCGCCTTGGGCGCGCAGCTCTTCCAGATCCCTTGCGATGCGTTCGTGAAAAATGGAGGCAGGGAGGCTTCGCTCGCCCTCATACAGATGAGATTGAAGCAGGCCAATGACGGTAGGCCCGGTAGTCGAGGCAAGCAGACGCCACAGCGGCTGCGCCCGCATGCGCCGGTAGGTCGCGATGGCTTTGTCTGCTTTCACTCCCATGCTCCAAAGTGCGGGCACCGCCCGTCATGTGGTAATCACAATGCAACGCATACAAGAATCATAAACATTGCGTTGCCACATTCTAGAGCAGCTTATATACTTCCCGCAATAACCCGCACAAGTATTCGTTAACCCGATAGAGCACTCAGGAATGCCCAAAGACCAACTTGCAGAACTGACCCAGCCACAACGCGACCGGCTCGCGTTCGTGGAGTTGCGCGTGCGCTTCATCGGGGAGATACGCCGTCAGGACTTGGTCTCGCGGTTTGGCATCCAATCCGCCGCCGCATCCAGGGATCTGGCGCTGTACAAAGAGTTGGCCCCGGGCAACATCGACTACGACCCCAAGGGCAAGTCCTACGTCCTGGGGCCGGACTTCCGGCCCGTCTTCGACTTTCCACCGGAGCGAGTGCTGTCGTGGCTGACCCAGGGCTTTGGCGACGGTGAGCCGATGCGGCTCAAGGCGTGGGTGGCCAGCGAGAGCCCGTCACGGCTCACGCATCCGGATCTGGATGTGCTGGCGAGCGTGACCCGGGCGATCCATCAGGAGTGTCCGCTCGGCATCGAGTACCACTCCATCTCCAGTGGCCGCACCGAGCGGGAGATCGTCCCGTTCGCGCTGATCGACAACGGCCTCCGTTGGCACGTCCGCGCCTTCGACCGGAAGTCCCAGGAGTTCCGGGATTTCGTCATCACCCGGATCAAGCGCCCGGTCCTTATGAGGGATGCAGATGTGCAGACCCATGAGCGCAGTGATCAGGACATCCAATGGACCCGAATCGTGGAGCTGGAGATGGTGCCGCACCCGGACCAGCCCCGTCCTGAAATTACGGAGATGGACTACGGCATGGTTCGTGGGTCATTGCGGATGAAGCTGCGTGCCGCCACGGCTGGATACATCTTGCGGCAGTGGAGTGTGGACTGCTCTCCGGACCACAGTCTTCGCGGTTACGAATTCAGGCTCTGGCTGAAAGATCACCTGGCGCTGTACGGCGTCAAGAACGCTGTGTTGGCGCCGGGCTACCGCTCGCCCGACCAAAACAAGGGAGAGCGATAAGGTGGCCTACGACCCAAAACGCGCGCTGGAACTGCTCCGGATCGGCTCCGGACGCGCCGATGCCACTTTCCGCGACGGCCAAGAAGATGCCATTCGTCACATCGTAGAAGGCAAAGGCCGCTTGCTGGTCGTGCAGAAGACCGGGTGGGGTAAGAGCTTTGTCTACTTCATCGCGACCAAGTTGCTGCGGGAAGCTGGAGCCGGCCCGGCGTTATTGATCTCGCCGCTGCTGGCGCTGATGCGAAACCAGATCGCAGCGGCAGAACGGATGGGGGTTCGCGCCGCCACCATCAACTCCGATAACCAGGATGAATGGAAATCGGTTGAAGCCAAGCTGCGTCGAAACGAAGTGGACATTCTGCTGATAGCGCCAGAAAAGCTGGGTAACGACTGGTTTAACACAGAGGTTCTAGCTGGTATCGCAGGGCAGATTTCGCTGATGGTTATCGATGAGGCCCATTGCATTTCCGATTGGGGTCACGACTTCCGTCCTCACTACCGACTGCTGGAACGTATCGCCAGAACGCTTCCAGCCAATCTGCGGCTGCTGGCCACAACGGCAACAGCAAACGATCGGGTTATGGAAGACCTTGTGGCTGTGCTCGGCCCCAACATGAAGGTGCTGCGTGGCGACCTGAATCGAGATTCTCTGACGCTGCAAACGATGCGTTTGCCCAGTCAGGCTGTCCGTCTGGCCTGGATCGCGCAGCAACTCAGTTCACTTCCAGGGCACGGCATCATTTACACACTCACTATCCGAGATGCCAATCAACTGGCAGATTGGCTCAAGGCCCGGGGCTTTGCTGTAGAGGCCTATACAGGTAAGACAGGTGATCGGCGTGAGGAGCTAGAGCAGGCTCTGCAGGAGAACAAGGTTAAGGCACTTGTAGCGACCACCGCATTGGGTATGGGCTACGACAAGCCGGATCTGGCATTCGTTATCCATTTTCAGATGCCAGGCTCAGTTGTCGCCTATTACCAGCAAGTAGGGCGCGCAGGAAGAGCGCTGGAATCTGCATATGGCGTGCTCTTGAGCGGAGATGAAGAAGAAGGAATTACCGACTGGTTTATCCGTAGCGCGTTCCCAACTCGCCAAGAGGTAGACGATGTCCTGGGGGCTCTTAATGAGGCACCGGAAGGACTTTCAATACCTGACCTCATGACCTGCGTGAACATGAGCAAAGGTCGCATCGAGAAGACTATCACGGCACTGTCTCTCGAATCTCCAGCGCCGATCGCCAAGCAAGGTACGTGTCGCATCCCGGACGATCATATGGTCGCTTGTGAAACAGATGCGGGTGTGTCT
>NZ_JAEFCH010000033.1:0-49679 GCF_016406015.1 Acidovorax sp. IB03
AAGGCGTTTGCAAGCAGGCTCATCAAGCAAAAAAGGGAACGTGTTGAACACGTCCTCTTTTTACTGGATCAAGCCGCCTGCGGGCTTAACTGACTGGCATTGCCACAAAGGGGGCTCTTCTATGTTGACGGCTATGGGCTACTCAACGCCAGTAGGGGTTGCCGTGGTGATGGTAGGGGCGGCGGCCATCCGTGTAGTTGTATTCAATCACTGTCACGGGCGGGGTAATGTAGGCCGCAGGAGCCGGGTAGGTCGATGTGATCACGCCAGGTTGCGCGTAGGTGTTTCCTGATCCATAGACGCCATAGTTGCTTGGCTGCGTTGAATAACTTTGCCCTACCTGTGGCTGGACGGTGACAGGAATCCATTGGCCTGGGTCGTACTGGGTGCGAGTGGTGTATTGGCGACCTGCGTATTCATACACCACGTTGTAGCCCACCGTACGATTTTCAAAATACGTTTCGGTCGTGCAGCGCTGCACGGTTTCGTACTGGGGGCGGCCGCTTCCTTCAATCTGGTTGCCTATTGCTCCGGCCCCATGAAGTCTCAAGCGGCGGCATATTTGACGCGGGGATCCTGAAAGTAGCTCATCACCCGCTCGGGTGACTTCTCCAGCATGGCCATGTGTTCGTTGGCCGCATCGCGCAGTTTTGCCTTTGTTCTGACCGGGACCCGCTTGCCCATGGCCTGCTTGAGGTCGGCGTTCAAACGCTCTTCTGGGTTGAGTTCCGGGCTGTAGCTGGGCAGGTAGAACACCTCGATCTGTTCCTTTCTCTCTGCCAGCCACGCCTTGACCGGTTTGCTGTGATGTACACGCAGGTTGTCAAGGATCAGGAACACCTTCTTGCCCGCGTCCTTGATCAAGGCCTCCAGGAACTCAATCAACTTGTCGCTGTTGAAGGCCTCGTCAATGATCATCCAGCGTGCCTTGCCCCGGTTGGTCACCGTGGCGATCATCGACAGCTTCTGGCGTGTGCTGCCCACCGTGAACGCCACGGGTGTCTCACCTGCTGGTGCATAGCTCCTGCCGCGTACATCGGTGTTGACCAGTGCGGTCTCATCGCCCCAGTGGATTTCGCCGCCCTCAGCCTTGGCCTTGGCCTCGATGGCCGGGTAGTGTTCATCTAGCCAGGCCTTGACGGCTTCGGGGCGTTGTTCGTATGCCTTCTTGATGGGCTTTTGTGGGGTGAAACCCCAGCGTGCCAGGTATTTGCCCACGGTGCGCACACCCAATTTCAAGCCACATTCCTGTTCGATAAGCTGCATCACGGCGGCGCGACTCCACAGGAAGAAGTCCATCTTCAATTGCTCGGGACGTTTGTCGCAGATGGTCTTTTGGATGTGGACTTCTTGCTCGGGCGTGAGCAATCGGGCATCGCCTTTCGTGCGACCACGACCGGCTGGTTTGATGGCTGGCCAGCCGCCTTGCTCGAACAGATCAAGCACCTTGCGCACAGCCGGGTAGCTCAAGCCCGACATCTGCACCAGTTCCATGACTTTGATGCCCCGTTTGTGCAGTCGGATGACTTGCTTGCGCCGCTCGTGAAGCTGCTCCAGGGTTTGGTATCTCGCGTCTTCTTTGTCCATGCTGCTTCGAACGCGAAAATCAGCAGAAAGTTCAATCTTTATGGGGCCCGATCAATAGGACTGCTCCGCCAATCACGCCCAATGCGGTAGCTGCAACTCTCCCATTTCCCTTGCCAATGGCGTTGCCGGCTGCGCCGCCTGCAATGGCTCCCATGACCGCTCCTGCGCCCGAATTACGCGAACCGCTGTAAACCGTCTCGTTGCCGCACACTTGCTGGGGAACGCCCACCTGCTGAACGATAGGGGTGGCGGAGAGTACGCGTCCTTGTTCCTGAGCCCATACGGCAGTGGAGCAAAGCGCTACTGCGGTGAGGATGACTGTCTTTCTCATGGGAAAACTCCTGTCTTGACGGCTTTACAACGCGCGACATCAGAAAGACGTTGAGCGTTTTGCCGCAGTTTTCAGAAAAGAAGTGTGAAGTTGGGTAAATCAAGCCCAAATCCGCACTTTTCGAAGCACATCCTGTATGAGCTAGGGCTGTGCTCTATGAGTCGCAGTGCTGCATCCAGGTCACGGGGGAAAAACCAACCGTCAACGTGGATGCTTCCCCAGAACTCCACGCCACGACGGGTCGCTTGATCAGGCTGGTGTGCTCTTGCATCAGTCGGAGCGCACTTTCGAAGTTGCTTGCGGTTTCTTGCTGAGTAGGAGTCAATGCGCGCCAGGTAGTTCCTTTTCGATTGAGTACCTGGTCCACACCCAGCGTTTCACACCAGACTCGCAATTGCTGTAGCGAGATGCCTTGCTTTTTGAAGTCGTGGAACGCGTATTCCAAAGACCTCTCGGAAAGCCAGGCCCTGGCTTTTTTGACAGTGTCGCAATTGGGAATCCCGTACAGGGTAATTTGGGGTTGTTTCATGGGCGAAATAATGCCTGATCTGCTGCCTCGGCGACAATCGGAGGTCTATGCACACCACACCCCACACATTGGAAGGCTGGCTCCGTCATTGCGAGCAGATTCACCCGGTCGGCATCGATATGGGCTTGGAGCGTGTCCGAGAGGTTGCGCACCGAATGGCGTTGAAGTTCAACTGCCCAGTCGTCACTGTGGCTGGAACCAATGGAAAAGGGTCAACCTGCGCAATGCTGGAAGCGGTTGCGCTACAGGCGGGGTATCGCACCGGCGTGTACACATCGCCCCATCTTGTGCACTTCCAAGAGCGTTGCAGGGTTCATGGCGAGATCGTCGGTCCTGCAGACCTTCTTCCACACTTTGAGGCTGTGGAGAAAGCGCGCACCCAAGGGGGGGAAGAAGTCTCTCTGACCTATTTCGAATTCACGACCTTGGCAATCCTGCGGTTGATGAGCCATTCGTTGCTCGATGTTGCTATTCTTGAAGTAGGCCTGGGGGGGCGGCTGGACGCCACCAATGTCATCGATGCGGATTGCGCCATCATCACCAGCATCGACATTGACCATGTGGAGTTTCTTGGGCCGGACCGTGAGTCTATTGGCCGTGAGAAGGCCGGCATCATGCGCACGGGGCGTCCCGCGATCGTGAGTGATCCGATGGCGCCCCAAAGCGTTGTCGACCACGCCCGTGAAATTGGGGCAGACCTGTGGCGCGTAGGTCATGATTTCAATGTTGGTGGCGACAAGCAGCAATGGAACTGGGCTGGAAGAGGCCGTCGCTATGCTGGTTTGGCGTACCCGGCGCTGCGCGGTGCCAATCAGTTGGTCAATGCAGCGGGTGTCTTGGCGGCATTTGAAGCGTTGCGAGACAAATTGCCCGTAACCGCACAGGCCGTGCGAAACGGTATGGCCATGGTCGATTTGCCCGGGCGTTTCCAAATCGTGCCCGGCCAGCCAACCTTGGTGCTGGATGTTGCCCACAACCCGCACTCTGTGGCTGCGCTCACGGCCAATTTGGACGCCATGGGCTACTACCCGGTCACCCACGCGGTGTTTGGCGCGATGGCTGATAAAGACTTGGGGCCTATGCTTGGGAAGATTGGCCCCTTGGTGGATCGCTGGTACTTCACCAGTTTGCCTACCCCCAGGGCGTTGTCAGGGGCCGAGCTTCAGCAGAAATGGAATGCCGTGCACATGGTCGCGGGAGGCCGAAAGGATGTGAGTTCCAGCGTTTATCCGGATCCCTTGGTCGCGCTAAAGGCCGCAGTAGAGGCGGCAGACCCGGCTGATAGAATCGTGGTCTTTGGCTCGTTTTACACGGTGGGCGGGGTTCTTGTGAATGGAATCCCTCGCCTGAATGCCAAACATCTGGGCGCTTAAGGTCCACACGAGTCGTACTCTCCATGGCATTTTTCAAGTTTCGGTGGCCCGGTCAGGGTGCTTCTGCCGAAAAACCGGCGAAACGCTCCCGCTCTCCGCAAGCGGAAAGCATCGAGGTCATGCGGCGCCGCGCACGGCATCGCCTGATGGGGGCTGCCGTACTGGTTTTGTTGGGCGTGGTGGGGTTCCCCATGTTGTTCGACACTCAGCCGCGCCCCATCCCCGTGGACGTGCCTATCGAAATTCCTGATCGCAACAAGGCTGCACCACTGATGGTGCCTGCAAATGCTGGCGATGCAGATGCGACCAAGTCCGTCGTTGCTAGTTCTGATCGTTCGGGGCAGCAGAGCCGCACCGGTACTGAGCGTTTGACTGCTAGTTCCACTTTGGCGGATGGCGAGGAGTTGGTGTCCTCCAGCTCCAGTGGCAGTAACCGAGCGGCGGTCAAGCCGAATCCTGGCTCGACTGCCGGGGCTGCTGCCAGTGCCGGCACCAAGGCGCCCGAGACAAAAAGCCCTTCAGCCAACTCGCCCAAGGCGGTAGCGCGGACTGACGACGCGGCTACAAAACAGCACCCGGCGGATGTACGAAAGCCTGCAGTGCCCGAGCGCTTCGATGATGAGCGATTCATCGTTCAAGTTGGAGCTTTCGCCGATGCAGACAAGGCCAGAGAGGTGCGTGTCAAGCTGGAGCGCGCAGGACTGAAAACCTACACCCAGGTGGTGGATTCCAAGGAAGGAAAAAGGACACGGGTGCGCGTAGGTCCCTACAGCAGCCGAGCTGAAGCTGACAAGGCGGCCGCACGCATCAAGGGGCTGGATTTGTCGGCGTCCATTTTGACGCTTTGATTCAAGCGCTGCCTTGAGTGATTCATGCACGCACTTGACTGGATCTTCTTGGTGGTTTTGGGAGCCTCCTTGCTGATCGGCGCATGGCGCGGGTTGATCTTTGAGTTGTTTTCTCTTGCCGGGTGGGTTGCTGCATTTTTTGCCGCCCAGTGGTTTGCAGCTGACGTCGGTCAGCGCCTGCCCGTTGCAGGGGGCGAAGGGGCGCTCAGTTATGCCGCAGGATTTGCGGTGGTATTCGTGATCGCAGTTTTTGTTTTTGGCTTGGTGGCTTGGCTTGCCAAGAAAATGATCGAAGCAATCGGCCTGCGCCCTGCGGATCGCAGTATGGGGGCGCTGTTTGGGCTGGTCCGCGGTGGCGTATTGTTGTTGGTGGTTGCTGTGATCGTGGGACTCACGCCGCTGCGCGATAACGCGTGGTGGAAAGAGTCCCTGGGTGCTTATGTGTTGACCCAGGTGCTGGAGTCTTTGAGGCCCGCGCTGCCACAAGAATTCGGAAGTCTTCTTCCTTCGTGGGAATAAGCGACTGCCCTTTGCGGTCGCTTGTGAAATTGGCTTAGTGCAGAAGTTACTGCAATTGGATGGGAACAAACTATGTGTGGAATCGTTGGTGTTGTCAGTGCTGCGCCAGTCAATCAGCTGATTTATGACGCGTTGCTGTTGTTGCAGCATCGTGGCCAGGATGCCGCAGGTATCGTTACCCAGCAAGGCCGCAAGTTTTTCATGCACAAGGCCAAAGGGATGGTGCGTGATGTGTTTCGCACCCGCAATATGCGGGCGCTGCCGGGCAATGTGGGGCTGGGCCAGGTGCGTTACCCCACAGCGGGCAATGCGTACAGCGAAGAAGAAGCACAGCCTTTTTACGTCAACGCCCCATTCGGTATCGTGATGGTGCACAACGGGAACCTGACCAACGCGCATTCTTTGCGTGCGGAGTTGTTCCAAACAGATCACCGGCACACCAACACTGAGAGCGATTCAGAGGTTTTGCTCAACGTTTTCGCACACGAATTGGAGCGTGCGACGCGTGGTGTACCGCTGCAGCCTGATGATGTCTTCACGGCGGTGCGTGCCGTGCACCGGCGGATCAAGGGTTCCTATGCCGTGATCGCATTGATTGCCGGCCACGGTTTGCTGGCATTTCGCGATCCGCACGGGATTCGCCCGTTGGCGATGGGCCGCAGCCAAGACGGCACCGTGATGGTGGGCAGTGAATCCGTCGCACTGGAGGGAACGTCCCACGCATTCGAACGCGATATTCAGCCCGGAGAGGCGGTGTTCATCACGCTGGACGGCACCGTGCATTCCCGCCAATGCGCGGAGGCGCCTCAACTCAACCCATGCATTTTCGAGTTTGTGTATCTGGCACGTCCCGACTCTGTGCTGGACGGTATTTCGGTCTATCAAGCACGCTTGAACTTGGGTGAGGCCCTTGCCAAACGCGTGGTGTCTACGGTGCCACCCAACGAAATCGACGTGATCATTCCGATCCCCGAATCCAGCCGTCCCAGCGCCACTCAGTTGGCGCATTTGTTGGGTATTCCTTACCGCGAAGGTTTCGTGAAAAACCGCTACGTGGGCCGCACGTTCATCATGCCAGGGCAGGGCGTGCGCAAAAAGTCGGTTCGTCAGAAGCTCAATGTGATTGCCAGCGAATTCAAGGGCCGAAATGTATTGCTGGTGGATGATTCCATCGTTCGAGGCACCACTTCCCGCGAAATCGTGCAGATGGCTCGTGATGCAGGTGCTCGCAAGGTGTATCTTGCCAGTGCAGCACCGCCGGTGCGCTACCCGAACGTCTACGGTATCGACATGCCTACCAGCAAAGAGCTGGTAGCCCATGGCCGTACCGTTGAAGAAGTGCGTGAAGCGATTGGATGCGATGCACTGATTTACCAAGACGTGGAAGCCATGAAGCGGGCTGTAGGCTCGCTCAACAGTGCGATCTCCGGGTTTGATGCTTCCTGCTTTGACGGTGTTTACGTGACAGGAGACATTACCGCAGAAGGTATTGCTCGACTGAATGAAGGCCGTGTGGGAACCGAGGAGAACGAAGAAGATACGTCTCGCCTTGCGCTTCCAAACGCCCAGGAGGCCTGACTGCTGACTGGCCGATCAGGCACCACTTCGCTTTGATCCCGTAAAACCAATGAACCAGCAGCGCCGTGAAGTGCGGCGTTGTGCATCCCACTTGCTATGACCGAAAACACCTCTGCACGCGTTCGCACGCGCTTTGCCCCTTCACCTACCGGTTTCATCCATCTCGGAAACATTCGCTCTGCACTGTATCCCTGGGCATTTGCGCGGGCTACGGGCGGTGATTTCATCTTGCGCATCGAAGACACGGATGTGGAGCGTTCCAGCCAAGCTGCGGTGGATGTGATCCTGGAAGGCATGCAGTGGTTGGGGATGCAGCCGGACGAGGGGCCGTTCTATCAAATGCAGCGCATGGATCGTTACAAGGCCGTGCTGGCGCAGATGCAGGAAAAGGGGCAGGTGTACCCTTGCTACATGAGCGTTGCAGAACTCGACGCCCTGCGGGAGCGTCAGATGGCTGCCAAGGAAAAGCCCCGTTATGACGGCACCTGGCGACCAGAAGAGGGCAAAACCTTGCCACCCGTGCCTGAAGGTGTTCAGCCAGTCCTGCGTTTCCGCAACCCCAAAGACGGCGTGGTGGCATGGGATGACAAGGTCAAGGGCCGCATTGAAATCCGCAACGATGAACTCGATGATCTGGTGATTGCCCGCCCAGACGGGACGCCCACGTACAACTTCTGCGTGGTCGTGGACGATATCGATATGGCCATCACCCATGTCATCCGTGGGGACGATCACGTCAACAACACGCCTCGGCAGATCAATATCTTCCGTGCGCTGGGCGTGGAGCCTCCCGTATACGCACACTTGCCGACAGTTCTGAACGAGCAGGGCGAGAAGATGAGCAAGCGCAACGGAGCCAAGCCCGTGACGCAATATCGCGACGAAGGCTACTTGCCCGAGGCCATGATCAATTACTTGGCACGTTTGGGCTGGAGCCATGGCGATGATGAAATTTTCAGCCGCGAGCAGTTCTTGCAGTGGTTCAACCTGGATCATCTTGGCCGTAGCGCTGCGCAGTTTGACGAAGCCAAACTGCGGTGGGTGAATGCCCAGCACATCAAGTTGATGGCGGATGACGCCTTGGCTGCTTTGGTGGCAGAGCAACTGGTGCAGCGCGGTGTGCAGCGTGCAGCTCTGGAGGACGGTCGACTCACGCGCATTTGCGGTTTGTTCAAAGATCGATGCGACACCACGGTGGCACTGGCGGATTGGGCGTATGTCTTCTATGGCGACGTGCAGCCCCAGGCTGCCGAACTGGCCCAGCATGTGACGCCCGCCGTGGCTCCGGCGCTTGACGCGCTGGGCGAAGCTTTGGCTTCTTGTGCCTGGGACAAGGCGTCCATCAGTGCTGCTTTTAAAACCGTCTTGGCTGCGCACGGTCTCAAGATGCCTCAGCTGGCCATGCCTGTGCGCGTGTTGACGGTGGGAACCGCCCATACGCCGTCAGTGGATGCGGTGCTGGAACTAGTGGGACGCGAAAAAGTTCTCTCGCGTTTGCAGAATCGCTAAAAATCTGTATATAATTCAAGGCTGTGATGACGGCGACGCGAAATATAGTTGTTGTTAGAACTGGGGGTATAGCTCAGCTGGGAGAGCGCTTGCATGGCATGCAAGAGGTCATCGGTTCGATCCCGTTTACCTCCACCACAGGTTAGTAAGTTCCAAGGTTTTGACCCTATCGTCTAGAGGCCTAGGACATCACCCTTTCACGGTGAGTACCGGGGTTCGAATCCCCGTAGGGTCGCCAAGTTGTAGCGCTTGGCTTGTGTCTGAGATGCAAGCGAAAGCTATCTACCAGGAGTGGTAGTTCAGTTGGTTAGAATACCGGCCTGTCACGCCGGGGGTCGCGGGTTCGAGTCCCGTCCACTCCGCCAAGTCAAGAAGCTTGTGGTTCGCCGCACGCTCTTGCTCTGAAGAAATTCAGAGTTCAGTGGGGGTATAGCTCAGCTGGGAGAGCGCTTGCATGGCATGCAAGAGGTCATCGGTTCGATCCCGTTTACCTCCACCACAGGTTAGTAAGTTCCAAGGTTTTGACCCTATCGTCTAGAGGCCTAGGACATCACCCTTTCACGGTGAGTACCGGGGTTCGAATCCCCGTAGGGTCGCCAAGTTGTAGCGCTTGGCTTGTGTCTGAGATGCAAGCGAAAGCTATCTACCAGGAGTGGTAGTTCAGTTGGTTAGAATACCGGCCTGTCACGCCGGGGGTCGCGGGTTCGAGTCCCGTCCACTCCGCCAGAAAAGCAAAACGCCGCGATGAATTTCATTGCGGCGTTTTTGTTTTTGCGTTTGCTTTTTAGGAATGAAGAATCTCGGTATTTTTGGCTTGTAGCGCTTATGGGGTAAGCGCTACAAGCTATTAAATTTATAGCAATTAACGTGGTGCCAGGCGAATCGCACCGTCCAGGCGAATGACTTCGCCGTTGAGCATATCGTTCTCAAAAATGTGCACGGCCAGCTTGGCATAGTCTTCGGGCGTGCCCAGGCGGCTTGGGAACGGAACGCCGGCGGCCAGTGCGTCTTGCACTTCCTGGGGCATGCCAAACAGCATGGGAGTGCCGAAGATGCCTGGGGCAATGGTCATGTTGCGGATACCGTTGCGGGCCAGGTCACGAGCGATGGGCAGGGTCATGCCCACGATACCGCCCTTGGATGCGGAATATGCAGCTTGCCCAATTTGGCCATCGTAAGCAGCCACGCTGGCGGTAGAAATCATGGCACCGCGTTCGCCTGTGACTTCCGGGGTGTTTTTGGCCATGGCTTCGGCAGCCAAGCGGATCATGTTGAAGCTGCCCACTAGGTTCACCGTGATGGTTTTGCTGAACAAGGCCAGGGAATGCGCGCCGTTCTTGCCCACGGTTTTCTCAGCGGGCGCAATGCCTGCGCAGTTGACCAGGCCCATCAGTTTGCCCAGCGATACTGCTTTGTCGACCACTGCCTGTGCATCGGTTTCATTGCTGACATCGCAGCGCACAAAAGCTCCGCCGATTTCCTTGGCGACGGCTTCGCCCTTTTCGACCTGCATGTCCGCGATGACGACAGTGCCGCCGCGCAAAGCCAGCATGCGTGCGGTGCCTTCGCCCAGCCCTGAGGCGCCGCCGGTGACGATGAATACTTTGCCCTTGATTTCCATAACGTGTCTCCTAGTTGAATTACGTTGACGTAAACGTCAATTATCAACTACCTCTGTGAAGGAGCTGCGCGAGCACACACAAAAAAGCCCGGCATGTACCGGGCTCTCGGGAGTGGGTTGTGACGGAGTTACTGGAAGCCGACGCGGTCCAGCATCTGCTGCACCTTGGTCACATTGGCTCCCACGGCACTGATGGGAATGGTTTCGCTCTTGAAGGGGGCATTGCCCGTCATGGCCTTGAGTGCGGGGTTGTCCAGCGTCACGCTCTTGACCGCCGGCCACTCGTTGTTGCCGTTGGCGAAGTAGTTTTGGGCTTCGGGGCTTGCCAGGTATTCGAGGAACTTGACGGCGTTTTCCTTGTTTTTGGCGTGTTTGGCGACTGCACCCCCCGCAATGTTCAGGTGCGTGCCCCACGATGCCTGGTTGGGGAACACCACGCCGACCTTGTTCACCACCGCAACGTCTTCCGGTTTGTTGGAGCGCATCATGCGGGCGAGGTAGTAGCTGTTGGTCACGCCAATATCGCACTCGCCGGAGGCCACCGCCTTGATCTGGTCGGTGTCACCGCCCTTGGGGGGGCGGGCCAGATTAGCCACCACACCCTTGAGCCAGGCCTCGGCTTTTTGCTCACCCAAATGCTCGGTCACTGCGCCAAACAGGCTCAGGTTGTAGGGGTGCGAACCCGAGCGAATGCAGAGCTTGCCCTTGTTCTTGGGGTCTCCCAACTCTTCATACGTGTCCACATCGGCTTTTTGGACCTTGACCTTGTTGTAGACGATGACGCGGGCGCGGGTGGACAGACCAAACCACGAAATGCCGCCATCGGCTGCGGGGGCGCTGCGCAGGTTGGCGGGAATGGCGTCGTTCAGCACCTTGGACTGGATGGGCTGGAACAGCCCGTCCACTTCACCCTTGTAGAGCCGGGCCGCATCCACCAGCAAGATGACGTCTGCCGGAGATGCAGAGCCTTCAGCCTTCAGTCGAGCGAGGATGCCTGCATCGTCGGCGTCCACGCGGTTGATCTTGATGCCCGTGGCCTTGGTAAACCCCGTGTAGAGCGCCTCGTCGGTAGAGTAGTGGCGGGCGGAGTACAGATTTACGACTTGCTCTTGGGCCAATGTGGCGCCCGCAGTGGCGGCCAGTGCGCAGGCGGTCAGCAGGGCTTTCACGGTCTTCGACATGGAAATGCTTCTTTCGGGGTTGCGATGTTCTAATGATAAAACAAACGCGAATTATTCTTAATAAAAACCCGTGTAGCAGAGGTACTTCCGCACAAAGCACCTCCCGGGAGAGGCGCCGTTACCGCAATCATTTATTCGTCAATCGAAGCGCTCCAGCGGCTACCCCAGTCTCGGGCGCGGTCGATGTTGCGGCGGTCGCGCTTGGTGGGGCGACCCTCTTGCAGCGCGGCGGCAGGTTCGGGGGCCAGGCGCCGCTGTTCGGCGGCGCGCTCGCGGGCGGCAATGCTTTCGGGCGTTTCTTCGTACAACAGTTGCGCCACAGGGGCGGGGCCACGTGCACCGCTCAAGGCTCGCACCAGCACTGTGCGGGCCACTGGCCCCTGGCGCAGCGCCACGGTGTCACCACAGCGCAAGTCCCGGGCGGGCTTGGCGGCTTGGCCGTTCACGGTGACGCGTCCCTTCGCAATTTCCTCGGTGGCCAGGCTGCGCGTTTTGTAAAAGCGCGCACACCAAAGCCACTTGTCCAGCCGCATCGTTTCAGTCACGTTCATTCGCTCAATTGTGCCGGGTTGCCATGGGTGGCGCTGGCAAAGTGTTGCGCAAGCGGCAGGCGCACCACGGCGTCCAGCCCCAGGATTCGGGTGCCTTGCTCTCGGTTGGTGAGGGTGATGCTTCCTCCGAGCGCTTGCACGATTTCCTGGCAAATTGCCAGGCCCAGGCCGCTGCCGCTGCGCACATCGCCTGCCGAAAACGGTTGAAACAGCCGCGCTGCCAGTTCGGGTTCAATGCCCGGCCCGCAGTCGCTGATGGTGAGCGCCGTGTGATGGGCGTCACAGCGCAGGTCCACCGCCAGTTCGCTGCCGTGCGGCGCGTGGCGCACCGCGTTGTGCAGCAGGTTGCGGGTCAGTTCGCGAAGCATCCACTCATGAGCGCGCACGGGTGCGGCCTCGGTGTGGATGCCAAAGTCCAGATCACGTTGGGCGATGAGCGGGGAGATTTCCAGCGCCACGGTGCGCAGCACCTCGTCCAGCCGGGTGATGGGGGGCTCGCTTTGCTGGCGCAGTTGCTCCACCTTGGCCAGCGCCAGCATCTGGTTGGCCAGCTGTGTGGCACGGTCTACCGTGTCGCTGATTTCATGCAGGGCTTGCTCGGCAGGCATGTCGCCGCGTAGGGCCGATTGCACCTGGGTTTTGAGCACGGCCAGCGGTGTGCGCAACTGGTGCGATGCGTCGCGCACAAACCGTTTTTGGTGGCGCAGCAGATGGCGCAGCCGTTGCATCACCTGGTTGGTCGCAGCAATCAGTGGTTGCAATTCGCGCGGGGCGGTGGGGGCAGCGATGGGGCTCAAGTCACCCTCGCCACGTGCCTGTAGTTGCAGGCTCAGGTGTCGCACGGGGCGTGTGGCGCGTTGCACTACCCACAACACGGTGAAGGCAATCACTGCGATCAGCAGGGCCTGGCGCATCAAGGTCTTCCACAGAATTTGCAGTGCCAGGGTTTCACGCACCTCCAGCGTCTCTGCCACCTGGATCACGGCCATGCCGCGGCCTTCGGCACCGGCCACCGGCTGCAGTAGCACTGCCACGCGCACGGGCTGCTCGCGGAAGACGTCGTCGTAAAAATCCACCAAGGCAGCGTATGGGGGCTTGAGCGGAATCTTGCCGCGCCACTCGGGTAGGTCGCCGAACCCGGAGATCACTTCACCCCCCTGGGTAGAGATTCGGTAGAACATGTGGCTCTGGTTGTCGGCCTCGAAAGCCTCTAGTGCCGAGTAGGGCACGATGGCGCGGATCTGGGCCTCGTCGTCGTAGCCTTCCACGTCGAGCTGCTCGCTGATGCTTTTGGCCGATGCCAGCAGCGTCCGGTCGTACGCCGTGTGCAAAGACGCCAGCGTCTGGTGGTACAGGCTGTAGGTGTTGAAGCTGATGAAGGCAATCACCGGCACCAGAATGCCCAGCAACAGCCTGCGCCGCAGGGAGTGGGTGGCTTGCTGGGGTTCGCTCATGGTTTGGCTGTGTGCGTCACGCATCGGTGCGTAGCAGGTACCCCAGGCCGCGCAAGGTCATCAGGGTCAGGCCTGTGCCCACCAGTTTTTTACGCAGCCGGTACACCACCACCTCGATGGCTTCGTACTGCACATCAAGCTGACCGGGGAACACCAGTTCGTACAGCCGCTCTTTGGTCACCGCGTGCCCAGGCTGCGCCAGCAGCGCGTGCATCAGCGCCAGCTCGCGCGGAGTCAGCTCCATGACTTCGCCGTGCAGGTACAGGGCGCCACTGTCCTTGTCATAACGAATGGCGCCAATCTGCGTGATATTGCTGCCCACTGGCGTGGCGCCCGGGTCGGCACTGCGCCTTACCAAGGCGCGCAGGCGAGCTTCGAGCTCGTCCAGATCAAAGGGCTTGGGCAGGTAATCGTCAGCCCCGGCGTTCAGCCCCATCACCCGGTCGCCCACGGTGCCGCGCGCGGTGAGGATCAGCACCGGTGTGCGCAGGCCGAGGGCGCGAGCACGCTGCAGCACTTGCAGACCGTCCAGGCCGGGCAGGGTCAGGTCGAGCACCACGGCGTCGGGCACGCGCCCCACCCATTGGCTGAGAGCTGCCTTGCCATCACCCACCGCAGTCACCTCCATGCCACGCCGCGTCAGCGCGCGCTGCAAGGTGGTCTGCATGGTGGGATCGTCTTCTACTAGGAGCAATTGCATGCGCGGCACCATAGCACCGACTGGGCTGCGGTTTCCAGAGTTTTTCCAGCGGCGATACACAAAAAATGCGGGGACGGCATGCGGCCCGGTGCAACGCTCGTATGGGTGTTTTCCCTGAGTTTGCAGACAGCCTTTTGACAGGCAGGGCGCGCATCATCCAGCCATTCGCTAACCGTTCTAGGAGACACCGATGCGTCGCGATACTTTCCTCAAGTCCTTGGCCGCCATGGCCGCCGTCGGCAGCTTGCCGGTGTCGGCCCAGACGGCTGCGTTGAAGATGATGATTCCCGCCAACCCTGGCGGTGGCTGGGACACCACGGGCCGCGCCCTGGGCAAGGCCATGCAAGATGCGGGTGCCGCTTCGTCGGTGTCTTATGACAACAAGGGCGGCGCTGCGGGCGCCATCGGCCTGGCGCAGTTCGTCAATGCCAGCAAGGGTGACCCGAATGCACTGATGGTGATGGGCGCCGTGATGCTGGGCGGCATCATCACCGGCAAGCCACCGGTGGGCCTGGACAAGGTCACGCCGCTGGCACGCCTGACCAGCGAATACAACGTGTTCGTGCTGCCTGCCAACTCCCCCTTCAAGACCATGAAGGACGTGATCGAGCAGCTCAAGAAAGACCCCGGCAGCGTGAAATGGGGCGGCGGCTCGCGTGGTTCTACCGAGCACATTGCCGCTGCCATGATTGCGCGTGAAGTGGGTGTGGACCCTGCCAAAATCAACTACGTCGCGTTCCGTGGGGGTGGCGAGGCCACCGCCGCCATCCTGGGTGGCAACGTCACCATCGGCGGCAGCGGCTATAGCGAGTTCGCGGAATACATTGCCGCCGGCAAGATGCGCGCTGTGGGTGTGACGTCTTCCGCACGCCTCAAAGGCGTCAATGTGCCTACGCTCAAGGAGCAGGGCATCAACGTGGACATCGGCAACTGGCGCGGCGTGTACGGTGCCCCTGGCATCACGGCCGAACAACGCAAGGCCCTGATCGACGCGCTGTCCAAGACCTTCAAGCACAAGGCTTGGCAAGACGCGATGGAAAAGAACGGCTGGACGCCCGCATGGCTGGCTGGCGATGAGTTCTCGAACTTCGTGGACTCGGAATTTGCCAGCCTGCGTGCCACGATGGCCAAGTCCGGAATGATCTAAAACCAGCACGGCGTGCGCGGCCTTGCGCCTGCTCGAAAGAGCGGGCGCAGCGCCGCTGTGCCGCATTGCAGGTGTGTGCGAGGGAAAAACCATGACACAACAACATTCATCGCGCTCCAAGCCGCTGCAGACCCTGCTGGGTCTCGGCATCGTGGTGCTTGCTGGGGGCTTGGCCTGGGGCGCCAGCTCGGTCAGCTCGGAAGCTGGCTACGGGGGCGTTGGCCCCAACTTCTTGCCATGGGTGGTTTCGGCCGCCTTGCTGGTGTGTGGGGTATTGTGCGTCGCCCATGCGCTGACCGGTGGTTTTCGCGAACTGGAAGAGGGCTCGGGTGACGAGCGTGCGCACTGGAAGGGCTTCATCTGGGTGTCCGCCGGGCTGCTGCTCAACGCCATGCTCATCACCACCCTGGGCTTCATCCTGAGCTGCGCGTTGTGCTTCGTGCTGTCGGTGCGGGGTTTCAAAAGCTCCGAAGGTGAACTGGACTTGCGCCTGCAGGCCTGGATCAAGGATTCCGCCATTGGCATCGCGGTAGCGGCGCCGGTGTACTGGATGTTTACGCAACTGTTGGCCATCAACCTGCCCGGCCTCACCAACACGGGGTGGCTGTAAAGCCAGCACGCCATGGATACGCTCAATCTTCTGATGCAGGGGTTCATCACCGCTGCCACTCCTATCAACTTGATGTGGGCCTTTGTGGGCTGCATCATCGGCACCGCTGTGGGCGTGTTGCCCGGCATCGGCCCCGCCGTGGCCGTGGCCATGCTGCTGCCCATCACCGTCAAGGTTGAGGCCACGGCCTCCATGATCTTCTTTGGTGGCATTTATTACGGCGCCATGTACGGTGGCTCCACCACGTCCATCCTGCTGAACACGCCCGGTGAGGCGGGCTCCATGGTCACGGCCATGGAGGGCAACAAGATGGCCAAGAGCGGGCGCGCTGGCGCTGCGCTGGCCACAGCGGCGATTGGCTCGTTCGTGGCAGGCACGATTGCGACGGTGCTGGTCACGTTCTTTGCGCCGCTGGTGGCTGAATATGCTGTGCGCCTGGGTCCCCCTGAATATTTCATGCTGATGGTGCTGGCTTTCACCACCGTGAGTGCGGTGCTGGGCAAGAGCACGCTGCGTGGCATGGTGGCGTTGTTCGTCGGGCTGGCGATGGGCTTGATCGGCATCGACCAGATCACCGGCCAGGCTCGCTACACCGGTGGCGTGCCCGAGCTGATGGACGGCATCGAAGTGGTGTTGATTGCGGTGGGCCTGTTTGCCGTGGGCGAGGCGCTGTACAACGTGATGTACGAAGGCCGGGTGGACGAAACCCAGAACCGCCTGACCAGCACGCACATGACCAAGGAAGAGTGGAAGCGCTCCTGGCCCGCCTGGATTCGCGCCACCTTCATCGGCTTTCCGTTTGGCACGGTGCCTGCGGGTGGCAGCGAGATTCCGACCTTCCTGAGCTACGCGGCTGAAAAGAAGCTGAGCAAGCACAAGGAAGAATTTGGCACCACCGGCGCCATTGAGGGCGTGGCCGGCCCCGAGGCGGCCAACAACGCAGCCATCACGGCCACGCTGATTCCGCTGCTCACGCTGGGCATTCCCACGTCGAACACCACAGCCATCTTGCTGGGTGCCTTCCAGAACTACGGAATCCAGCCTGGCCCGCAGCTGTTTGACACCAACGGCGCCATGGTGTGGGCGCTGATCGCATCGATGTACATCGGCAACGTGATGCTGCTGATCCTGAACCTGCCTCTGGTGGGCTTGTGGGTCAAGTTGCTGAACATTCCCAAGTCGTACCTGTACGCCGGCATTCTGGTGTTCTCCACGCTGGGCGTGTATGGCATGCGCCAAAGCGCATTCGATCTGGTGCTGCTGTACGCGATTGGCCTCTTGGGCGTGGTCATGCGCCGCTTTGACTTCCCGGCCGCCCCGGTCGTGGTGGGCATGATCCTGGGCCCCTTGGCCGAGGCGCAGATGCGCAACGCCGTGGCGATTGGCGAAGGCAAATGGACGATCTTCCTGGAGCGCCCAGGCTCGCTCACCCTGATCGTGATCGTGCTGTGCGTGCTGATCATTCCACGCCTGCTGCGCCGCTGGGCTGCCAAGAAACTGCGGGCAATCGAGGGCAGCGCTGGCTGACAAGGCGAAGCGATAACCCCAAGGGTGTGCAGAGCGATCTGCACACCCTTTTTTCATGGGGCAGAGGAGAAGGGGAGGGAGGGTGAGAGTGCGCCGCGCAGGGCCGCAGAGCGTGGGTGCTGCGGGGTGGGAGGAGAACCGTGCCACCCACCCCCTGCACACCGGCTTCGCAAGCAGACATCAGGGGGTGGTCCCCCGATGTCCTCCCACCAGGTACTTGCTTTTGCAGCTGCCCATTGTACCCTAGAATGAGAATAATTCTTATTTGTATGGGTGGCGCATGCACACACTGTCGCAAGAGTTTCTGGCCCTGTGCCGCCAGTTGGGCGAGGCGCAAACACGTTGCAGTGAGGTGGTGGCCGAGCAGGCGGCCGAGCTGGAGCGGTTGCAGCGCGAAGTGGTGCGCTTGCGCGCAGCGGTGATCGTGCGCGATACGCAACTGGAGCAGGCCCGCGCTGCCCTGGAAGATGCCCGCCAGGCCCAGCCACCCGGACAGGCCCGGCGCAAAGACATGGCCCGCCACATTCACATGCTGGCAGAGCGTGTGGCCAGCCTCTCGCGCGAATGCCTGCGCTGGCGGCTGCAGGTCACCGTGCAGGATGTTTCTGAGCCTGCCGTGCTATCGCAGGATGAGGCAGTTGCGCCCGCCGCACACCCCATGCCCGCACACCAGCCGCCCCACGCTCTGGAAGAAAGCCTGGCTGCGGCCGACCTGGTGATCTGCCAGACCGGCTGCATCAGCCACGACGACTACTGGCGCGTGCAAGACCATTGCCGCCGCACAGGCAAGCCCTGCATTCTGGTGGACCAGGCGGCATTGCCTTCTGCAGTGCAGGGCCCCGGCCAGCAAGTGGTGGTGCTGCGCCTGGCGGGTGGTGCGCGTTCAGCGTTGTCCCACGCTGTACTGCCTGCAGTGCAGGATTGATAGCCAAAACAGCCTCTGGCGCCTTTGCAATAAGCGCTGGCAGCTATTCTTTTGATAGTGGTTGGGCTAATCGTGAAGAGGCTGGGCCGCCTTTGGGCTGGCGGTGGCCCACGCCAGACCCGCGAGAGCATCACGCTACCATCGCATCCATGCCCGCGCTTCCCGACGACACCCCCGCATTGCCGCTCGATGCCCAAAGCATTCTGGAGCTGGCGGCGCGCTCCATGTTCCAGCTGTTTTCCAGCGTCAGCCAGGGCATGTTCCTGGTTGATCGCACCTGCCGCATCGTGTGGGTGAACGAGGGCTATCAGCGCTTCCTGCCCGATCTGGGCTTTTCGTCGCTGGACCAGTTCCTGGGCCGCACGGTGGAAGAGGTCATCCCCAACACCCAGATGCGCCGTGTGCTGGAAACGGGCCAGCCTGTGCTGATTGATTTGCTCACCAACAAGGCGGGCACCTTTGTGGTCAGCCGCATTCCGCTGCGCGACGAGGCCGACCGCGTGATCGGCGCCATCGGCATCGTGCTGTTTGACCACCCCGAGACCACGCTGCAACCCCTCATCAGCAAGTTTGCGCTGCTGCAGCGCGACCTGGACGATGCCCGGCGCGAGCTGGCCAGCCAGCGCCGCCGCACGCTGGCCGTGGCGGGGGATGGAGAGCGCCGCGCCAAGTACACCTTTGCCAGCTTCATCGGCTCCAGCCCCGCAGCGGCCGAGGTCAAGCGCCAGGCGCGGCGTGCTGCGCAGTCGAGCAGCCCGGTGCTGCTGCTGGGTGAAACGGGCACGGGCAAAGAGCTGCTGGCGCACGCCATCCACGCTGCGTCCAGCCGCGCCAGTGGTCCCTTTGTCAGCGTCAACATCGCAGCGGTGCCCGACACGCTGCTCGAAGCCGAATTCTTCGGCGTGGCCCCCGGCGCCTACACCGGTGCCGACCGCAAGGGGCGCGACGGCAAGTTCAAGCTGGCCGATGGCGGAACGCTGTTCCTCGATGAAATCGGCGACATGCCGCAAAGTCTGCAGGCCAAGCTGCTGCGGGCGCTGCAAGAGGGCGAGATCGAGCCGTTGGGCAGCAACAAGCTGGTGCCTTTTGATGTGCGCATCATCGCCGCCACTTCGCGCGATCTGGGTGTGCTGGTGCGCGAGGGCCGGTTCCGCGAAGACCTGTTCTACCGCCTGCATGTGCTGCCCGTGCGCGTGCCGCCGCTGCGGGTGCGGCGCAGCGACATCCCGGCGCTGGTGGAATCCCTGGGCGAAGACCTGGCCCTGCGCAACGGCACCGCGCCGCCCGAACTGGCCCCCGATGCCCTGGCCCTGTTGGCCGGCCAGCCCTGGCGCGGCAACATCCGCGAGCTGCGCAACGTGCTGGAGCAGGCCGTGATGCGCAGCGACGCCAGCACCATCGACGCCGAGCAACTCGCCCGCGTGCTGCGCGAAGCCGGGGTAGAGCCCGCTGCCCCTGCGCCGGTGATGGACCACCCCGCGCCCGATGCCGACGGCGAATCCCGCTACCTGCGGCCCCTGGCCGAGCAGGTGGCCGAGCTGGAGCGCAAGGCCATCGCCGCCGCCTTCAAGGCCCATGGCGGCAACAAGCTGGCCACGGCGCGGCAGCTGGGTATCTCGCGCGCCACCTTGTACGAACGTCTGGAAAACCCTGATTGGAAATCAGCCATTTGACTGAATTTCAGACAAATAGATTGTCTGAAATTCAGGCATTCTGAGCACGAGGCAGGCGCTTTGGTCGGCGCGGGGTGATTCAAATCAAGCACTTAGCGCGGGTGTGTAGTGTGGTGGGCTGCTGGCATGGACTGTGCACTGGTGGCTTGCACAACCACAGGAGACATTCGCCATGCAACGCCGCACCCTGGTCACCGCCACCGCCTTTGCTGCCACCGCACTCGCCGCCATCGCGGTCCCTTCGTGGGCCCAGTCGGGCGAAATCCGCATCGCCCACGTGTACAGCAAGACCGGTGCGTTGGAGGCCTACGGCAAGCAGACGCAGATTGGCCTGATGATGGGCCTGGAGTACGCCACCGGCGGCACGATGCAGGTGGCGGGCAAGAAGCTGGTGGTGATCGAGAAAGACGACCAGGGCAAGCCTGACCTGGGCAAGAGCCTGCTGGCCTCGGCCTATTCCGACGACAAGGCCGACATCGCCGTCGGCCCCACCTCCAGCGGCGTGGCGCTGGCGCTGCTGCCCGTGGCCGAGGAATACAAAAAGATCTTGCTGGTGGAGCCCGCTGCGGCTGATGCCATCACTGGCGACAAGTGGAACAAATACATCTTCCGCACCGGCCGCAACAGCAGCCAGGATGCCATCAGCAACGCCGTGGCGGTGGACAAGGCGGGCACCACCATCGTCACGCTGGCGCAAGACTACGCCTTTGGCCGCGACGGCGTGAAGGCCTTCAAGGAAGCCATCAAGAACGCCAAGCTGGTGCACGAGGAATACCTGCCGCAAAACACCACCGACTTCACCGCAGGTATCCAGCGCGTGGTCGACAAGCTCAAGGACCAGCCCGGCCGCAAGGTGGTGATGGTGATCTGGGCTGGTGGCACGCCGCCCTACGCCGCGCTAGCTGCACAAGAGCTGTCCAAGCGCTTCGGCATTGACGTGGCCTCGGGCGGCAACATCCTTTCCGCCATGGCCAGCTACAAGGCCTTCCCGGGCATGGAAGGGGCCACGTACTACTACTTCGGCATCCCCAAGAACCCCGTGAACGAAGCGCTGGTGGCGATGCACTACAAGCAGTTCAAGGCCCCGCCAGACTTCTTCACCGCCGGGGGCTTCTCCTCGGCCATGGCGCTGGTCACCGCCCTCAAGGCCACCAATGGCGAGACCAGCACCAACAAGCTCATCAAGACGATGGAAGGCATGAGCTTTGACACGCCCAAGGGCAAGATGACCTTCCGCAAGGAAGACCACCAGGCCCTGCAGAGCATGTACCACTTCAAGATCAAGGTGGACCCGGCGTTTGCCTGGGGCGTGCCCGAGCTGGTGCGCGAGATCAAGCCCGAAGAGATGAACGTTCCGATCCGGAACAAGCGCTGATTGCGCTGAAACAGCGGCTGTGTGGGGCGCGATGGCCCTGCGCAGTTTGCTACTCACTTTTTGATAGCTGCTTGCGCTTGATGGATAAGCCATAGAGGCTGTTTTGACCTTGATCTTTGTGCTGGCCTGCCGTTTGCCTCCACACCACCTGCTGCCCCCATGCTTGCAACCCACAACCTGACCATCCGCTTTGGCGGCCATGTGGCGGTCAATGGTGTGACCTGTGCCTTTGCGCCGGGCACGCTCACCGCCATCGTGGGCCCCAATGGCGCGGGCAAGACGACGTACTTCAACCTCATCTCGGGCCAGCTCAAGGCCAGTGCGGGCAGCGTGCAACTCGGCGGGCAAGACCTGACGGCGCTCAGCCCCTCGGCCCGCACCCGTGCGGGGCTGGGCCGGGCGTTTCAGCTCACCAACCTGTTCCCCAACCTGAGCGTGCTGGAGAACGTGCGCCTGGCCGTGCAGGCCACGCAGGGCGGGGCGCACCGCCGGGGGCTCAACCTGTGGAGCATCTGGAGCGACCACCGCCACCTCACCGAGCGGGCCGAATCCATCCTGCGCAGCGTGGCCCTGTTCGAGCGGCGCGATACGCCCGTGGCTAGCCTGCCGCATGGCGACCAGCGCAAGCTGGAAGTGGCCTTGCTCATGGCGCTGGAGCCACAGGTCTACATGTTTGACGAACCCACCGCGGGCATGAGCCACGACGAGGCCCCGGTGATCCTGAACCTGATCCGCGAACTGAAGAAGGACAAGACCAAGATCATCCTGCTGGTGGAGCACAAGATGGACGTGGTGCGCGAGCTGGCCGACCGCATCATCGTGCTGACCAACGGCACGCTGGTGGCCGATGGCGCACCCGCCGAGGTGATCGCATCGCCCGTGGTGCAGGAGGCGTACCTGGGCATCAGCAAGGACGCCGACAAGGACGCAGAGAAGGAGGCCGCATGAGCAGCACTGCCAACCTGCTGGAACTCCAAGGCGTGCACACGCACATTGGGGCGTACCACATCCTGCACGGCGTGGACCTCGCCATTCCCAAGGGCCAGCTCACCATGCTGCTGGGCCGCAACGGCGCGGGCAAGACGACCACGCTGCGCACCATCATGGGCCTGTGGCAGGCCTCGCAGGGCAGCATCCACTTCAACGGGCGCGACATCACGCGCCTGCACACACCGCAGATTGCGGGGCTCAACATTGCCTACGTGCCAGAAAACATGGGCATCTTTGCCGACCTGACGGTGAAGGAAAACCTGCTGCTGGCCGCACGCAAGGCCAGCAACGCAGCGCAGATGGACGCCGCCCGGCTGCAATGGATCTTCCGGCTGTTCCCGGCCGTGGAGAAGTTCTGGAACCACCCCGCAGGCAAGCTCAGCGGCGGTCAAAAGCAGATGGTGGCCGTGGCCCGCGCCATCATCGAGCCGCGCGATCTGCTCATCGTGGACGAGCCCAGCAAAGGCCTGGCCCCCGCCATCATCAACAACATGATCGAGGCGTTCGACCAGCTCAAAAAGAGCGGCGTCACCATCCTGCTGGTTGAGCAGAACATCCACTTTGCCAAGCGCCTGGGCGACACCGTGGCGGTGATGGACAACGGCCGCGTGGTGCACGCAGGCAGCATGGCCGCGCTGGCGGCGGACGAGGCATTGCAGCAGTCGCTGTTGGGGCTGTCGCTATGAATATCAAACCAAATCGCCCTCTGGCGCTTATCCATAAAGCGCAACCAGCTATCAAAAAAGTAGCAATTCAGAACCGAACCGGAGGCCACGCATGACTGCCAGCGATTTCGACTGGAAGCCCCTGGCGCTGGTGCCGCTGCTCGCGCTCGTCACGCTGCCGCTGGTGGGCTCGCCCAGCACCTGGCTCACGCTCACGGTGGCGGGGCTGGCCATGGGCATGATCATCTTCATCATCGCCTCGGGCCTCACGCTGGTGTTTGGGCTGATGGACGTGCTCAACTTTGGCCACGGCGTGTTCATTGCGCTGGGCGCCTTTGTGGCCACCAGCGTGCTGGGCGCGATGGGCGACTGGACGGGCTCGGCCGAGCTGTGGCGCAACATGGTGGCCGTGTTGCCCGCCATGCTGGTGGCCATGGCGGTGGCAGGCGCGCTGGGCCTGGCGTTTGAGCGCTTCATCGTGCGGCCCGTGTACGGCCAGCACCTCAAGCAGATCCTCATCACCATGGGCGGCATGATCATTGGCGAGGAACTCATCAAGGTCATCTGGGGCCCCCAGCAAATCCCGCTGCCGCTGCCGGGCGGCATGCGCGGCTCGCTGCTGCTGGGTGATGCCGCCATCGAAAAGTACCGGCTGGTGGCCGTGGCCGTGGGCCTGGTGGTGTTTGGCGTGCTGGCCTGGACGCTCTCGCGCACCAAGGTCGGCCTGCTCATCCGCGCCGGGGTGCAAGACCGCGAGATGGTCGAAAGCCTGGGCTATCGCATTCGCCGCCTGTTTGTGGCCGTGTTTGTGGTGGGCTCGGCCCTGGCGGGGCTGGGCGGGGTGATGTGGGGCCTGTACCAGCAAAACGTGGTGCCGCAGATGGGCGCGCAGGTCAACGTGCTGATCTTCATCGTCATCATCATCGGCGGCTTGGGCAGCACGGGCGGGGCGCTGATTGGCGCGCTACTGGTGGGCCTCATGGCCAACTACACCGGCTTTCTGGTCCCCAAGGTGGCGCTGTTTTCCAACATCGCGCTCATGGTCGCCATCCTGCTTTGGCGCCCGCAGGGTGTGTACCCGGTCACGAACAGATGAAACACCCCCTGAGTCGCTTCGCGCCTTCCCCCTGGAAGGGGGACGCCGCCCGTGCGGCGGGGCGGTGCGGCCGGCTCAGGCCCTTGCACGGCGGCCGCTGGCCTGGAGCGCGCCCGTTGCTGGCGCAGTGATCCGTGAACAGTACGGTGACAAACGGAAAGGCAAGCATGTTGAACCGACTTCTCTCTGGTGACTATCCGCGCAGCAAGGTGCTGGCGGCCATCTTGCTGGCCGTGCTGCTGGGCCTGGCGTTGGCGCCGTTTCTGTTTCCGGGCGTCAAGGCGTTGAACGTGGCGGCCAAGGTGCTGGTGTTTGTGGTGCTGGTGGCCAGCTTTGACTTGCTGCTGGGCTACACCGGCATCGTCAGCTTTGCGCACACCATGTTCTTTGGCATCGGTGCCTACGGCATTGCCGTGGCCACCACGCGCATGGGGCCGACGTGGTCGGCCCTGCTGGTGGGCGTGGGCGGGGCGCTGCTGCTGTCGCTGCTCCTGTCGCTGGCGGTGGGCCTGTTCTCGCTGCGGGTGCGGGCCATCTTTTTCGCCATGATCACGCTGGCCGTGGCCGCGGCGTTCCAGACGCTGGCCTCGCAGCTGTCTGACATCACCGGGGGCGAAGACGGCCTCACCTTCAAGGTGCCCGAGGTGCTGTCGCCCAGCTTTGAGCCGTTTGACGATCCGTTTCTGGGCGTCACGGTGGATGGGCGGCTGATTTGCTACTACCTGCTGTTCGTCACGGCAGTGGTGCTGGTGCTGGCGCTGCTGCGCATCGTCAATTCGCCCTTCGGCCGGGTGCTGCAGGCCATCCGCGAAAACGAGTTCCGCGCCGAAGCGATTGGCTACCGCGTGGTGGTGTTCCGCACCACGTCCAGCGTGCTGTCGGCCCTGTTCGCCACGCTGGCGGGCTGCATGCTGGCGCTCTGGCTGCGCTACAACGGGCCAGACACCTCGCTCAGTTTTGAAATCATGATGGACTGCCTGCTCATCGTCGTTATCGGCGGCATGGGCACCCTCTACGGCTCGGTCATCGGTGCCGTGCTCTTCCTGGTGGCGCAAAGCTACCTGCAGGATCTGCTGCGCCTGGCCAGCGAGGCCGCCGGCGGCTTGCCCTGGCTGGCGGCGCTGCTCTCGCCCGACCGCTGGCTGCTGTGGCTGGGCGTCTTGTTTGTTTTGTCGGTGTACTACTTTCCCACAGGCGTCGTTGGGCGTCTGCGATCCCTGCGTGCTGCACGCTGAGCACGCTCCTTTGTGTCAGTAGAAAAATGAGGAGACAACATGATGAGAGCGAATCTGCAAAAACACCGCATCGCCCACTGGGCGCTGACGGCCTTGGCGGGCGCGGTGCTGACCGCGTGTGGCGGCTCTGACGCCCCCACGAATGACCTGCCCGCAGGCATCACGCAAGTCAGCAGCACGGTGTACCCCGCCACCGCTGCAGGCAAGGGCGACACCGCTGCCACGCAAGACTTGCTGACGGGCGGCATCGGCAAAACCGGCCTGGGCCTGGCCACCGCGCCCGCCTATGCCGACCCTGCCAACCCCACGGCGGCCGAGCTGCGCCGCAACGCGTTGTATTCCAACTACCGCGGCATTCTGGACGGCACCACTGCTGGCGGCTACGGCAGCCTGTATGGCCCCAATGTGACGGCCACGGGCACCGTGACCAGCAGCGAGGGCCTGATTCCTGGCCGTGAATATGTGGCCGTGCTCGACGACGGCTCGGGCCGCAAGAGGACCGTGATTGCCGTGCAGGTGCCCGACAGCTTCAACCCCGCCAACCCATGTGTGGTGCTGGGCGCTTCGTCCGGTTCGCGCGGTGTGTATGGCGCCATCGGCACCGCAGGCGAGTGGGGCTTGAAGAAGGGCTGCGCCGTGGCACTGACCGATGCCGGCAAGGGCGTGGGCATTCATGACCTGACCGATGACACCGTGCACAAGGTCGATGGCACCCGCGCCACCCGCACGGCGGCGGGCTCGCTGTCGTTCTTTGCTGCCAACATCACCGATGCAGCGCGCGCTGCCTACAACGCGCTGTTCCCCAACCGCCTGGCCATCAAGCATGTGCATTCGCAAATGAACCCTGAGAAAGACTGGGGCAGCGACACGCTCGCGGCCGGCCGTTATGCCCTGTACGTGCTCAATGAGCGCTATGGCACCGACGCCAACCGCGTGCCGTTCACCACCGACAACACCATCGTGATTGCGGGCTCCGCATCCAATGGCGGTGCTGCCTCGCTGCGCGCGGCCGAGCAGGACACCAGCGGCCTGATCGACGGCGTGGTGGCCTCCGAGCCTGTGACCGAAATGCCCACCGCCAGCGGCTACGGCATCCAGTTTGGCGGCGCTGCCGTGGTGGGCTATGGCAAGACCCTGGCCGACTTCACCACCTTCGGCAACATCTACCAGCCCTGCGCAGCCCTGGCGCCCGGTGCGGCGCTGACCGAAACCTCGATCTTCAACTACATCGGCCTGGTGGGCATGACTGCCCGCGCCACGGCGCGCTGCGATAGCCTGGCCGCCAAGGGGCTGGTCAGCGGCGCCGACACGGCTGCCCGCGCGCAAGACGCCTTGAACAAGCTGCGCGCCTTCGGCTGGACGCCTGAGACCGACCAGATGCACAACGCCCACTATGCGCTGGGCAACGGCCCCATCCTGTCGGCCATGTACCCCGTGAGCTACGGCCGCTTTGCGGTGGACGCCAACGTGTGCAACACCAGCTTTGCCTCGGTGAATGCTACGGGGGTTCCCGTCGCTGCGAGCCCTGCAGCCCTGGCGCAGAGCTTTGCCACGGCCAATGGCACTTCCAACGGCACGCCGGTTTCGGTGGTCTACAACGATTCGGTGGGCGGCGCGAAGTCGTGGCAGTTTGCGGTGTCGCCATCCACCGGCATGGCTGACTTTGGCCTGGACAACGCCCTGTGCCAGCGCGCGCTGGTGACGGGCGTGGACTCGGTGACCGGCGCTGCGCTCACGGCCAGCAGCACCCCCACCAAGGCGCAGAGCGACGCCGTGCGTGCCGGCATTGCCGAGGTGGTGCTCAACGGCAACCTGCGTGGCAAGCCCACCATCATCGTCAGCGGCCGCAGTGATGCGCTGGTGCCGGTAAACAACAACTCGCGTGCTTACACGGCCTACAACCGCGTGGTCGAAGGTGCGTCCACCAAGCTGCGCTACATCGAGGTGACCCACGGCCAGCATTTCGACACCTTCCTGCCCTTCAGCGGGTTTGATACGCGCTTTGTGCCGCTGCATCCGTACTTCAACCAGGCGATGGACGCGATGTACGCCCACTTGAAGTCAGGCAGCGCGCTGCCCGCCAGCCAGGTGGTGCGCACCACCCCGCGTGGTGGTGTGCCGGGCGCGGCTCCCGCCATCACGGCAGCCAACGTGCCGCCCTTTGTGGCAGCACCTGCTGCAGGTGACCAGATCGGCTTTGTGGGCACATCCGTCAGCGTGCCTAACTGATCCGAGCGCGCGGCGCCGGGCCCCTCGCAGGTGCCCGGCCCGCAATGTTTTGCCAACCCATGCTCCACACCATGTCCCCATCGTCACGCTACATCCGCTGTGCGGGTTACGAAATCCACGTCACCGAATGGGGCGCGGCGGAAGCCCCCGTGGTGGTGGCATGGCATGGTCTGGCGCGCACCGGGCGCGATATGGACGAGCTGGCCCGCCACCTGGCGCCGCGCTACCGCGTCATTTGCCCCGATACGCTGGGCCGGGGCCTCAGCCAATGGGCTGCGCGCCCAGCCGAGGAGTACTGCCTTGCGTTTTATGCGCGCCTTGCAGCAGACCTTTTCGACGAACTTGGCATTGAAATAGCCCAATGGGTGGGTACCAGCATGGGCGGCGCCATCGGCACCGTGTGTGCGGCTGGCATCTATGAACCGCGCCTGCAGGGCCGCATCACCCGCTTGTTGCTCAACGACAATGCGCCCGAACTCGCGCCCGCCGCCCTGCAGCGCATCCGTGCGTACGCGGGCCAGCCGCCAGCGTTTGACACCGTGCTGGAACTGGAAACGTTTTTCCGGCAGGTGTACCAGCCCTATGGCTGGCTGAGCGATGCGCAGTGGCGCCACCTTACCGAAACCTCCACCCGGCGCCTGCCCGACGGCCGGGTCACGCCGCACTACGACCCGGCCATGGTGCAGCAGTTCACCCACCATGAAAACGATTACCTGATCTGGGACCACTATGACCGGCTGCACATCCCCGTGCTGTGTCTGCGCGGGGTGGACTCCGACCTGGTCTTGCCCGCCACGATTGCCGAAATGCACCGCCGGGGCCCTGGCCAGCGGGGCCTGCTGCAGGTGGTGGAAGTGCCCGGCTGCGGCCACGCACCGGCGCTAAATGTGCCCGCGCACTTCGCGCTGGTGGATGGCTTCTTGGCCGCTGGCTGAAGCGCGCGCCGCGCGGTGGGGGCGTTGCTCAGTCTTTGCGCGGCCCAATGCCGCAGCCCAGCGCCTGGCTCAATTGCTCGGCCGGAATGGCCCAGTCGGCATCGGCAGCTATGGCCTCGCGCAAAAACTTGGCCTGCGCAGGCGTCCATATGGCAACGTCTGGCAGTGTGAAGTTCACCGCCGTGGTGCGGTGGGTGGCGATGAAGGTGGTCATCGACGCTTCGTCTGAAGGCAGGCCCAGCTGCTCAAACAGGTCGGACATGGTGTGAATCCCGAGTTCCATGGTGTTCCTCAATAGCTCAGCGATAACAACGCGTGCAGCAAAGCCCGCGTCTGGTGGCTGCAGCGCCCCTGGGGGCGCTTGTGCAGTGCTTTATTGCAGCACTGCCTTCGCGCGCACCGTGTAGGACACCCGCGCACGTGGAGGGAGGGCGCCCGCGGCAGTACCAGTGGAGTGCTCAGGAGTGGATGAGGCGGTTTGCCACTGCCAATGGAGCCGCCAGAAAAAAGGGCCGAGGTATTGGCCCGGCCCTTGAAAGAGATTTTGAGAGATCAGGCCGTCACAGGCCCAGTTGCTGCAGCGCTGCCTGCAACCCGGTGAGCCCACCCACGCGCTGGTCGTTGATGAACACCTGTGGCATCTGCCGCACGGCGGGGCCGCACTTGGCGTAGAAGGCCAGGCGTTCGGCTTCATCGTCGATCTTGATTTCTTCGTAGGGCAACGAGCGCGCCTTCAACAGGCTCTTGGCCGATTCGCACTGGGGGCAGGCGGACTTGGAATAAACGGTGATCTTGAGGGTCATGGGTGCCAAGTTTAAGCGGCGGCGCGGGCGGGTGTAGGCGGGGCTGCCAATGGCCTGCGCAGGTTGGTCCAGGGGCAAGGCGTGCAGCTTCGTGGTGCTTGGTTTGTTTGGTATACCATTCGGTTTTTTTTGTGACTGATTGGTTTTTATGCCCTCACCCACCCCCATGCTTCGCCGTACTGTGTTGCTCGCCTCCCTGGGGGCAGCGGTCGTTTTGGCGGGCTGCGCTTCCATGCAGCCGCCCCAAGGTATTGCGGCTGTGTCGCCGTTCGACCTGGCTCGCTACGAGGGCCGCTGGTACGAATTGGCGCGGCTCGACCATTCGTTTGAACGCGGCATGATGGACGTAAGTGCCACCTACCAGCGCCAGAGCGACGGCAGTGTGCGGGTGGTGAACCGGGGTTTTGATGTGGCCAAGAACCAATGGCGCCAGGCCGTGGGCAAGGCCCTGTTCACGGGCGACGCCAACACCGCTTCGCTCAAGGTGTCGTTCTTCGGCCCGTTCTACGGTGGCTACCACGTGGCGGCGCTGGATGCGGACTACCAGTGGGCCTTGGTGGTAGGGCCAGACCGCAGTTACTTCTGGATTCTGTCGCGCACCAAGCAACTCGCACCCGCACTGCGCGAGCAGATCGTCGCCCGTGCCAAAGCCTTGGGCATCGACACCCAGGCGCTGATCTGGGTGACCCACGAGCGCACGGACCCGCAGCCATGACCACCACTGCGCAAGCGTTGCCCGTCGCCATCATTGGCGCGGGTCTGGCGGGTCTATCGTGCGCGCAAGCCCTGGTTCAGGCCGGGCACCGGGTTCATGTGTTTGACAAAAGCCGGGGCCCCTCTGGCCGCATGAGCACGCGCCGCGCCGAAGACGCGGCAGGCCCCTGGCAGTGCGACCACGGCGCGCAGTACTTCACGGCACGCGATGCCACCTTTCGCGCCGAAGTAGCCCGCTGGCAGCAGGCAGGCGTGGCCGCGCTGTGGGACGCACGCCTCGCCAGCTTTGACGGCAGCACCTGGTCCACGCCCGAAACGCCGCTGGAACGCTTTGTAGGCGCACCCCGCATGACATCTCCCGCCGGCTGGCTGGTGCAGGGCTTGCAGCAGGCGGGTGAACGTGTCCAAACCCAGTGGCAAACCACGGTGCAGCGGCTGGAACGGCAGGCAGATGGCTGGGCCCTTACCTCGGCAGAGCATGGCTTGCACGCCCAGCGTTACAGCGCGGTGCTGCTGGCCGTGCCCGCCCCCCAGGCCGTGCCGTTGCTGCAGCCCGTGGCAGCGGCGGGCGCTGCGGTGGCCGCCAGTGCCCGCATGCGCGGCAGCTGGGCCGTGATGGTGCGCTGCCCCGCGCCAGTGCCGCTGCCGTGGGATGGGGCATTCATCAACGACGGGCCGCTGCGCTGGGTAGCCCGCGACAGCAGCAAGCCGGGCCGCACCGTGCCCCCTGGCATGGAGACCTGGCTGCTGCACGCCAGCCCCGAGTGGAGCGAAGCCCATATCGAAGACAGCGCCGACACTGCGACCGCCACCCTGCTCGCCGCATTTTCAACGCTGGGCGGCCCTGCCGCACACCTCGTGCAGGCCACGGCCCACCGCTGGCGCTATGCCGACACCGAACCTGCACTCACCCAAGGCCACTGGTGGGATGCCACTGCCTGCGTGGGCATGTGCGGCGACTGGCTCAACGGCGGCAAGGTGGAAGGCGCGTGGCTCAGCGGCCAATCGCTGGCGCATCAATTGCAGCAGGCCCGCTGAACCAAAGGGCCCGCCATGCGCATGCGCAAAAAACAAGACCTGCCGCAGAAAACCTGCCTGCATTGCGGACTGCCCTTTATCTGGCGCAAAAAGTGGGAAAAGGTGTGGGACGAGGTGAAGTACTGCTCTGACCGCTGCCGCAGCGAACGCAAGCGCACTGGCAACGCAGCAGGGGAGGGCACCGTATGAGCACTGTGCTGTTCTGGTTCCGCAACGACCTGCGCCTGCACGACCAACCCGCGCTGCGCGCAGCGCTCACCAGCGGTGCTACCCACCTGCTGCCCGTGGTGTGCCTGCCCGCGCCCGATGAACGCACGCCCTGGGGCTTTGCCCGTGTGGGTGCACACCGCCGTGCCTTCACCGCCGCTGCACTGCGCGGGTTGCAAGGGCAGATGAGCGCGCTGGGCAACCCACTGCTCATCTGCCAAGCCCCGCCCGCCACCGCCTTGCTGCAACTGGCCCAGGCTGTGGGCGCCACCACCGTGGTGTGCGAAGACATCGCTGCCCCCTACGAGCAGGCCGAGGTGGCGACATTGCGCGCCGCTGGCCTGCAGGTGCGAACTGTGTGGCACAGCAGCCTGCTGCCCCCGCCGCGCATGCCGTGGCCTGTGGACCAGTTGCCCGGCGTGTTCACCACCTTCCGCCAGAAGGTGGAGCGTGCAGGCATCACCCCCGCCGCGCCATTGCCCTTGCCCACGAAGCTGTTGCCGCCACCCGAGGTACCCGTGTCGGTGTTGCAAGCCGTGGGCGCAGAGCAGGGCGCTGCCAGCATCCAGCAACCCACACCGCCCCAGGGCAGCGACGCCCGCTCGTCCTTCCCCTACGGAACGCCCGCGTGTGATGGCAGCGAGACTGCCGCGTTGGCCCACCTGGCCCAGTACCTTGCCCGCAAGCTGCCCCACAGCTATAAGGACACGCGCAACGGGCTCACGGGGCTGGATTACTCCAGCAAGTTCTCGCCCTGGCTGGCCACGGGGGCACTCTCGCCGCGCCAGATTTATGCCGATTTGAAAGCCTTTGAGCGCGACCACGGCGCGAACGACGGCACCTACTGGCTCTGGTTTGAGCTGCTGTGGCGCGACTACTTTCGGCTGCTGCACCTGCAATATGGCGCAGCGCTGTACCGGGCGCGGGGGCTGTCAGAACTGCCGCCTGCTCCGCACAACCCGCGCGGTTTTGATCGCTGGTGCCGGGGCGATACGGGCCAGCCCCTGGTCGATGCCGCCATGCGCGAGCTGGCCGCCACCGGGTATCTGAGCAACCGCCTGCGCCAGGTGGTGGCCAGTTACCTCATCTATGACCTGCGGGGCGACTGGTGTGCGGGCGCGGCATGGTTTGAATCGCAACTGGTGGACTACGACGTGTACAGCAACCAGGCCAACTGGCTCTACATCGCCGGGCGCGGCACCGACCCGCGCGGAGGCCGCCGCTTCAACCCCATCAAGCAGGCGCAAGACCACGATGCCGACGGCAGCTACCGCCGACTGTGGGGCACGGCATGACCACGCAGCAATCCTCCACCCCACAGCGTGCCCACACGCTGCGCCTGCTGCTGGGCGACCAGCTCAACCCTGAGCACTCATGGTTCGCCACGCACGACGAATGCGTGGTCTACGTGCTGATGGAAGTGCGGCAAGAAACGGACTATGTGCTGCACCACGCGCAAAAAATCCTGGCCATCTTTGCGGCCATGCGCGACTTGGCCCGCCACCTGCGCGAAGCCGGGCACCGCGTGCGCTATGTGGCGATTGACGACGCCAGCAACCGCCAGTCGATGCCCGACAACCTGGCCGCCTTGATGGCCCACTACGGTGCGCAAACGCTGCAATACCAGCACCCCGACGAATGGCGGCTGGACGAGCAACTGCGCACCTGGGGTGCAGAGCAAGCCTTTGCCGTGCAGGCCGTCAGCAGCGGGCACTTCTACACCACCCGCACCGAAATGGCCGAGGTGTTCAAAGGCCGCAAGCAGTGGCTCATGGAGCACTTCTACCGCCGCATGCGCCAGCGCCACAGCGTGCTGATCGACGGGGCAGGCGAGCCTGAAGGCGGCCAATGGAACTACGACCACGACAACCGCAAGCCCTGGCCCGGCACGCCCCCATTGCCGCCCGACGCCCGCCCCACGCACGACCACAGCGCCCTGTGGGCCACCCTCCAGGCCGCAGGCGTGCAAAGCTTTGGCAACCCGCAGGCCCACACGCTGCGCTGGCCGCTGAATCGGGCCGAGGCACTGGCCTGGCTTGACCACTTCATTGCCACCACGTTGCCCGACTTTGGCGCGTATGAAGACGCCATGAGCACCAAGAGCGCGCGGCTCTTTCACTCCCTGCTGTCCTTCGCGCTCAACACCAAAATGCTGCGCCCGCACGAGGTGGTGCAGCGCGCCGCGGCTGCGTACCACGCAGGCGCCGCGCCCCTGCCTGCGGTAGAAGGCTTTATCCGCCAGATATTGGGCTGGCGCGAATATGTGCGCGGTATCTACTGGGCCCACATGCCCGGCTACGACGAGCGCAACGCCCTGGGCCACAGCACACCCCTGCCGGATTGGTTCTGGACGGGCGAGACCAAAATGCGCTGCATGCAGCACGCCGTGGGCCGGTCGCTGGAGCAGGCCTATGCCCACCACATCCAGCGCCTCATGGTCATCGGCAACTTTGCGCTGCTGGCGGGGCTCGACCCTGCTGCCGTGCACCGCTGGTACCTGGGTGTGTACATCGACGCCTTTGAATGGGTGGAAGTGCCCAACACCTTGGGCATGAGCCAGTTTGCCGACGGCGGCCTGCTGGCCACCAAACCCTACGTGAGCAGCGCCGCCTACATCGACCGCATGAGCGACTATTGCAGTGGCTGCCACTACGACAAAAAGCAAAAAGTGGGTGAGCGCGCCTGCCCGTACAACGCGCTGTACTGGGACTTTTTTGCGCGCAATGAGGGCACGCTGGGCAACAACTTTCGCCTGGGCATGGTGTATCGCCAGTTGCAGAAGATGCAGGGCCCGCAACTCGATGCGCTGCGCGAGCATGCGGCCAGCTTGCGCACGCGGCTGGATGCGCTGTAGCCCGTTTGCCTCACCATCTCAAGACCCCTCACCGCAGGACTGCGCCATGTCTCAAGCTCAACCCGCCGCAAGCCCGTTCACCTCTTTGCAGTCATTGCCCGACGGCTACCGCGCCCTCGTCATCGGCGCCACCGGCGCCATCGGCAGCGCCTTCCTTGCCCACCTGCAATCCGACCCACGCTGCGCCCTGGCTGTTGGCCTGGGCCGCCACACTCAACCAGCGGTCGATCTGGACGACGAGGCGACCATCGCCGCCGCCGCCCAGCAGCTCAAGGCCCAGGGCCCGTGGCATTGCATCATCCACGCCGCAGGCATGCTGCACGGCCCCCACGGCATGCCTGAAAAGCGCCTGGGCCAGTTGAACTACGCGCAGATGGAGGCCACCTTCCGCACCAACACCTTCGGCCCCGCGCTGGTGCTGGCCCACTTTGCACCACTGCTGCCCAAGCAGGGGCGTGGTCTGCTGGCGGTGCTGTCGGCCAAGGTGGGCAGCATTGGCGACAACCGCCTGGGCGGCTGGTACAGCTACCGCGCCAGCAAGGCAGCGCTCAATATGCTGGTCAAAACGGCGTCCATCGAAGTGGCCCGCACCCACCCGCAGGCCGTGCTGGTGGCGCTGCACCCAGGCACCGTCAACTCGGCGCTGTCGGCTCCGTTCAACGGGGCAGAAATTGGACGACCAGCCGCCGATGCGGCGGGGGGCATGCTGCGGGTGCTCGACGGGCTGCCAGCGGAGCAAACCGGCAGCTTTCACGCCTACAGCGGCGAGCCACTGCCGTGGTGAGTAATGCAGCCGTTTGCTATCTTTTTGATATGGCCGGCGCGCTCCCATCAAGCGCTGGCGGCCGATTTGCCCTGAATACCCGCGCCAGTGGGTTCGGTCAAATGGGCGGGTAGACGCCGGTGCCGCCCGGCCAGGCGGTGAGTACCTCGTAGCCGCTGTCGGTCACGGCCACCATGTGTTCCCACTGGGCAGACAGAGAACGGTCCTGCGTCACCACCGTCCAGCCATCGGCCAGCTCTTTGGTTTCGCGCTGACCTGCGTTGAGCATGGGCTCGATGGTGAAGACCATGCCGGCTTCCAGCCGCAGCCCCTGGCCGCGCCGTCCGTAGTGCAGCACCTGCGGTTCGTCGTGGTACACGGTGCCAATGCCGTGGCCGCAGTATTCGCGCACCACGCTGAACTTCTCGCGGTGCGCTACGGCGGCAATGGCGTGGCCCACATCGCCCAGCGTGGCGCCGGGCTTCACTTCGCGAATGCCTGCGCACAGCGCTTCGTACGTGGTGTGCACCAGCCGCTGTGCCAGCGTGCTGGGCGTGCCCACGCAGAACATGCGGCTGGTGTCGCCGTACCAGCCGTCTTTTTCCACCGCCACATCAATGTTCACGATGTCGCCCTTTTTCAGCGTCTGCTGGGGCGACGGGATGCCGTGGCACACGACATGGTTCACCGAGGTGAGCACCGTCTTGGGGTAGCCCAGGTAGCCCACGTTGGCAGGCCGTGCGTCTTGCACGTTGACGATGTGGTCATGGCACAACTGATCCAGCGCCTCGGTGGTCACGCCCGGCACCACATGCGGCTCGATCATGGCCAGCACTTCGGCGGCCAACTGCGCTGCCCGCCGCGCCTTCACCAATTCATCGGCCGAGCGGATCGGCACTCCACGGTGTGTGCGTGCCATCAGTGCTGCTTTCCTGTGCGGGCGGGGGCCGTGGTTGCCACCTTGTCCAGCTCGCCCCGCGCAGCCAGTGCTACATCCAGGCCACCGGCCAGCTCGGCGCGCACCAGCATCTGGCAAATCTCGCGGTGGTCCAGGCCGGGGTACATCTCGGCCAGCATGCCGACACGCATCCAGTGCTCGGCCTGGGAGTTGATGGAACGGCTCAATGCGTTACTGGCCAAGCGCAGGTTCTCGTGCATTTGATCGGAAATTTTGACGATGCCCATGGTCTAAGAAATATGTAAAACGCATGTTAATTGTATATGTTTTGCTTATTTTTGCTGGGGCAATGCAGACTCCGCATGGAAAGGGGGGTGATGCCAGGGCTGGGGCATCATTGGCTCCGTGCCCAGGGGCACCCTGAGACATCGGCATGGGCATCAGCGACACATTGAGAATGTGGGCCAAGCGCATCAAGCGCGATGGGGTCACCCTGTGGTTTGCTGGCAAGCACCCCAAGACGCCTTGGTATGCCAAGGCGCTCGGGTTGTTTGTGGAGGCGTATGCGCTGAGCCCGATTGACTTGATCCCTGACTTCATCCCGGTGCTGGGCTATGTGGACGATGTGCTGCTGCCGGGCTTGATCTGGCTGACGTTGCAGCTGTTGCCGCCCGATGTGCTGACCGAGTGCCGTGGCCAAGCCGATGCCTGGATGCAGACCGAGGGCGCCAAACCCCGCAGCATGGCGGGGGCGGTGCTGGTGGTGGCGTTGTGGCTGTTGGTGGGAACCGCTTTGTGGGTGTGGTTGCGGCCGCTGGGTTGAGGGCTAATGTCCAGTGATGGGCGCTTGCGGTGATGGGCTGGCTGAAAGGGCGCATGGACAACGCCTTTGGCATCGTCAACCAGCACCTGGTAAACCGGGCCTTCAAGGTGGGCGATCAGCCCACCATGGCTGACTTTTCTCGGTGCGGTTACATGTTCTACCCGCTGGAAGAAAGCGGCTACGACGTGGCCGCGAGCTACCCCCACATTCATGCGTGGCTGCAGCGCCTGCGCCAACTGCCCGGATGGGCCAGCCCCTACGACATGCTGCCGGGTGAGCGCATCCTGCCCAAGTGGTAACGGGCTAATCGGCAACTGGGTAGTCCGGCCATAACGTTGCAACGGCAGTGACAGCAAATCTGCCCTGGTCCGGCTTGCTTGCCCACGCCGCTGCAGCACGTAGGCCAGCGCCATAGCCATGGCCTACTGCACAGCGCCCCCGCATCAGGCGGCGATGATGCGCAAGCGACAGCGCGGCCCCATCACTGTGCCAGAATGAAGTGATGAGCACCACCTCCTCCTTCCAGTCCAACGCCGACGGCACCCGTGTCACCACCTACACCTGGGCCGAAACCCCGGGCCAACCGGTGGGCGTCGTCCAAATTTCCCACGGCCTTGCCGAACACGGCGAGCGCTACGACCGCTTTGCCCGTGCCCTCAACGCCGCAGGCTTCATCGTCCACGCTGTGGACCATCGCGGCCACGGGCGCACGGCAGGTGGCAAGCTGGGTGACTTTGGCAGCGCTGGCTTCAGCGGCCTCATTGCCGACGTGGCCCAGTTCGGCGCACTGCTGCGCGCGCAGCATGGGCCGCAGCTTCCGCTCTTTCTGTTCGGCCACTCCATGGGCTCGTTCGCAGCGCAGGCGGCCATCATTGACCATTCATCCACCTGGTCCGGCGTCATCCTGTCAGGCTCCACAGCCCTCGACCTATTTGCCGCCGCCATGGCCAATGCGCCTGCCGATGCCCCCGCCGGGCTCGCGGCATTCAACGCAAGCTTTGAGCACCGCACCGGCTACGAATGGCTGTCGCGCGACGCTGCCGAGGTCGATGCCTACGTGGCCGACCCGTGGTGCGGGTGGGACGTGCCACCCGACGTGATCCCCTCACTCTTCGCCCCCGCGCCGCGGCTGGCCGACCCCGCACAACTCGCGTGCATCCGCAGCGACCTGCCCATCCTCATCGCATCCGGCGACGCAGACCCGCTGGCCGCAGGCGGGGTGTTGTTGGAGCAACTGGGGCAGCGGTATCGCGATGCCGGTGTGGCCGATGTGGCGGTCAAGCTGTACCCGGCCGCGCGGCATGAGATCTTGAATGAGACGAATCGGGATGAGGTGACGGGGGATGTTGCGGCGTGGCTGCGGGCGCATACGGGTCTGGCGTAGTCGGTACCCGATCCCTATGAAATAGGCAGGTTTTGGGCAAGTAACCAGGGGGTAATGGCTGGCTGCTCCCGACCCAAAGCAGAAGATCACGTTTGCATCTTGAGCCGCCGGTAAGCAGCGGCGGGCAGCCGTTCGCGGCCTAACCGTCACCGCAGGGTGGGAGGATAGTGCGGCCTCGGTACTGTTTGAACCGGAAACGATGTACGTCGTACGAGTTCGGCCGGCGGCGAAGCAAACCGAGGCAACTTATCCATTAAAGATCGTGATGGCGTACAACACTCGGTAGACGCCATCGATTCACAGCTTCGCAAGATCGAAGGGCAGAGCCTTGGGTATAAAGCGGCTCGTTTCTTCGATCTTTTGGGGCGGTGATTTATGCGACCTGCAGTGTCGGATAGTCTGTATAGCCCTTGGCGCCACCTGTGTAGAACGTGTTGGAGTCAGGCGCGTTCAGCGGTGCCTTGGCCCTGATGCGTGCGGGCAGGTCCGGGTTAGCCAGGAAGGCGGTGCCAAAGGCCACAGCGTCAAGCTTACCTTCGGCAATGGCTGCCTCTGCCTCATCAGCGCTGTACCCCATATTGCCCACCAACACACCCTTGTACTTTTCACGCGCCACGGGCATGACATCGGCCTTCTGCACGCCGAAGAAATCGGCGCGCATCACGTGCAGGTAGGCCAGCTTGAAGGCATTGAGCCTATCGGCCAGGAAGCCGATGAGGGCCAGCGGGTCGCTGTCTTTCATGCTGTTGAAGCTGTTGAGGGGCGACAGGCGCAGACCCACACGTTCGGAGCCGATCGCCTGGGTCACGGCAGTGAGTACCTCGAACAGCAAACGTGCACGGTTTTCCAGCGATCCGCCGTAAGCATCGGTGCGCTGGTTGGGCGTGTCGCGCAGAAACTGGTCAATCAGGTAGCCGTTGGCGCCGTGTACTTCCACACCATCAAAGCCGGCGGCAATGGCGTTGCGTGCGCCTTGAGCAAACGCAGCCACGATACCGGGAATTTCTTCGACGGTCAGGGCGCGGGGCACCGCGTGCGGCACCTTGCCTTGGGGCGTGTGGATCTCACCCTCAATGGCGGTGGCACTGCTGGAGACAATGGGGGCGCCATCGGCAGCGCCAGGGTAGGCTGCGCGGCCAGCGTGCCAAATCTGCATGAAGATGCGTCCACCCTTGGCGTGCACCGCATCGGTCACCTGCCTCCAGGCCGCAATCTGCGCGTCGTTGTAGATGCCAGGCTCATTGACGAAGGCTGATGTACCGGGCGCCACCATGGTGCATTCGGAAATCAGCAGGCCGCCGGTGGCACGCTGGCTGTAGTACTCGGCCATCAGCGCGTTGGGCATGTGGCCGGCGTCGGCACGGGCGCGTGTCAGTGGTGCCAGAAGGATGCGGTTGGGCAGGGTGAGAGAACCTACTTGAAGTGGATTGAATAGCATGTGGATGAAAACCCAGATTAGTGAACAGAAAACAGTGGTAAAGCTAACAGTATTCCCAATACCCAGACCTTTGAAAGGTCACTGAACTTTGAAAGGTCACTGAAGACGGCTTTGGCACGGCTGGTGCTTTTGCACCCAACGCACTATGTAGTGGACACGGGTTGGGAAGGCTTTGCTACCGACAGTTTCGCGGCGGTCTCCAGCCGTACATGCGCCAAACGCCTTTGGTCATCCACCGCGTCGCAACTCCCTGATCCCCCGGCCCAGCTTGCGGCGCAACAGGGCCCGCAGGGTCACCCCATCCGAGTACCCGACCTGTGCGGCGACCTGGTCGACGCTGGCGTTTCCGGTGCGCAAGAGATGGACGGCATGCTCCACGCGCAGGTCCTGGAAATACGACAGCGGTGTCTTTCCCAAAACGCTTTGCAGCCGCCGCGCCAAGGTGCGCTCGCTTGTGCCCGCGGCGCTGGCTGCCTCGGCCAGCGAGAAACCTTGCGCGAGCCGACGTCTGGCCCAGCACTCGAAGCGCTCCACCATCGGGTCGGCATGCGCAAGGTGGTCTGGAATCACGAACTCGGCTTGCGAACTGCGTGTCTCGACCAGCAGATAGCGTGCCACCAGGGCCGCCAGCGCCGGACTGCGCCCTCGGATGATGCGCAAGGCCAAGTCGACGTGGGCCAAAGCGGCACCCGCGGTGGTGAAGCGTGTCGAGTTCACGATCATGCGTGACTCGTCCAGCGTGACGTTCGGATAGCGCTGCCGAAACATCGGCCCCAGCCACCATGACGTCGTCGCACGATGTCCATCAAGCAGGCCACTCTCTGCAAGCAAGAAACTACCGGAGCAAGCGGCACCAAGGTGCGCGCCAGCGGTGGACCACTGCTGTAGCGCCGCGACCGCATCGGGCACATCGGGGCGTGTGAGCCGAGCAGAGAGCGTGTCAGGCATCTTGTCGCCAAACGCTGGCACGAGCACGACGTCTGGTTCGGGCACACCATGCGCAGTGACCACGGGGACCGTCAAGCCTTGCGCAGTTCGGATGCGACGCCGCACGCCCACCAGCGTGAGCTCTATGTGCGCGGGAGCCTGTGGCAGCGAGCCCGCCATCGCATTGGCTAAGCCCACTGTGTCAGTGAGCGCCGCAAGCCCCAGATCAAACACGCCATCACAAACAAGGAGGTGGAGTTTCATGGCAACAATGATATCAATGTTGTCATTCTTGCCTATAGAGATGTCTGTCATGAAGACTTAGACTGCAGTCTCGTCGGTCCCTTCACCCACCTTTCCATTTACCCAAAGGAATACAGCATGACCAAGCTCGCCCTGTTTGTTCGCCTCGAAGCTAAACCCGGCCAGGAGGCTGCGCTTGCCGACTTCCTGGCCAGCGCACTGCCGCTCGCCAACGCCGAGTCCGGCACCACGGCCTGGTTCGCATTGAAGTTTGGCCCTTCGACGTTTGGTGTGTTCGATGCCTTTGCCGATGAGGCAGGTCGCCAGGCACATCTGAACGGCCAGATCGCCGCGGCCTTGATGGCCAACGCAGCGACCTTGCTCAGTTCTCCGCCCAATATCGAGAAGGTCGAACTGCTTGCAGCCAAACTGCCTGCATGACAACTCGGCCTTGACCCCATCAGGTCACGCTGCAGGATGGGTGTCACACGGCCCTGCGCGGCGCTACCCCTCGATTGGCCGGTGGGGATCAAGGCATGTGGCCAGGCTGCTCGTGGCGAATGACTCAGCCCGGCGTTCATAGCCGCTAACAAAACCATGTCACCGTCAAACACCTGATCGGCGTTTGACGCTGCATGGGGCGAAACAAGAACAATGACGTCAGGGCCGCGCTGTTCAAAAAAATCGCACCGCCGTTGCCGGTAGTCACACCCTCGGCCCAGGGCGGTCGACCGCGGATGCCGGCCCCCAGCGCCTTTAGTCTTCGGCGCACTGAGCGAGCTAGCGCCCCCGAACGGCGCGACCCCTCCGCGCTGCGCCCGCCGCCTGGCAAGCCCTCCGATACGCCCGCAGCGTCATCTCTGCCCGCTGCATCACTGTGTCCTCCACCGTGGCCGCGCCTCCGGCCAGCTCATCCGCCTGGGCTTGCAGCAACTCCGCCGGGCTCATGCCCGACGCCTCGCCCGTCAGCAGCGCAATGCCTTCGCTCACATGCCCCATGGTGTAGACATGGAACAGGCCGCGTTCGACCGCGTCTAGCACGCTGCGGTCCAGCATCAGGTGGCGTTGGTTGCGGGCGGGGATCAGCACGCCGTGGGTGCCGTCCAGCCCTGCCGTGGTGCAGGCGCGGAACCAGCCTTCGATTTTTTCGTTGATGCCGCCCACGGGCAGCACTTCACCGTGCTGGTTGAGGGCGCCGGTGATGGCAATGCCCTGGCGCAGCGGCAGGCCCGACAGGCTGGACAGCAGTGCGTACAGCTCTGCGCACGAGGCCGAATCGCCTTCCACACCGCTGTATTCCTGCTCGAACACGATGGAGGCGTTGAGCGCCAGCGGTGCCACATGGCTGAACAGCGCGGTGAGGTAGCTGTGCAATATCAGCACGCCCTTGTCATGAATGGGGCCGGACATGTCCACTTCGCGCTCGATGTTGAGCAGGCCTTCCTGCCCGGCAAACGTGCGCGCGGTGATGCGCACCGGAAAGCCAAATCGGTAGTCACCCAGATCGATCTGCGTGAGGGCATTGATCTGCCCGGTGACGCTGCCTGTGAGGGTGATGAGGCGTTCACCCTCCACGATGGATTCGTGCAGCTGCTCCTCAGGGTAGTTGTGGCGCAGCATGCGGGCCTGCTGCGCCGCACGCACATCGGCTGGCTCCACCAGCGTGCCACCCCGGGCCTGGCACAGCGCGGCGGCTTCCATCAGCAGGGCTTCGATCAGTGCGAACTGGGCGCTTTGGCGGCCCTGGTCGTCGGCCTCGCGGTGGGCTTGTTCCAGCAGCAGCGCCACGGCGGGGGCGCCAAAGTGCGGCAGGTTGCGGCGTTTGCAGCTGTGGGCCACAAAGATGGCGCTGGCAATGCGGGTGGCGGGGCTGGCGGCAAAGCGTTCCACAAAGTCCACCTTGGCGCGAAACCGCCGGGCGGTGTCGGGGTCGGCTTCCTGCAGGGCGTAGTACTCGTCCACCGAGCCGATCAGCACGATCTTCACATCCACCGTCACGGCTTCGGGTTGCAGGGCCACGGGGGCAGAGCCACTGCCGCTGCTGCCGGATTCGTCAATGTGCAGGCGGCTGCAGCGCAAAAAGCGGCGCAGGCGCGCCCACAGGCCTTCTTCGCTGACCAGATCGTGCAGGTGCAGCAGCAAGAAGCCGCCGTGCGCACGCAACAGGCTGCCAGCGCGGATGCCGGCGAAGTCGGCGTGGGGCGTGTCGCCGTCGCTGTGCGGTTCGATGTTGCCAAACAGCGTGCGGTGCTGCGGGTTGTCTTCCACGATGACGGGCGCGCTGGTTTGACCGTGCTGGTCTACCGCCACATGCACCTGGCACAGGTGCAGCAGCCGGTTCAGGGCGTCATGGGCATCGCCGTCGTCTTCGTCATCGCTGGGCGTGCTGGCCGGGTTGCTGCTTTTGTCGGTGCTGGTGTCACCGGGGCTGTCTTTGGGGGGCTCCGCCAGTTCAAACCAATGCAGGTGCTGCAGCAGTTCGCGTTCCACTTGCTGCAGCCAGGTTTGCAGTGCCTCGGGTTGTTCGGGCACGGTGCTGCGCACGGTGGCCAGGGTTTGCTGCACCAGGGGACGCACGGTGCGCTTGCGCAGGTCATTCAGGGCGTCGTCACGCACGCGTTCCAGCGGGCGCAAGGTTTGCGCAAACGCGATGATTTCGGCGCGCAGGGCTTGTTCGGCTTCGTCGATGCGGGCGCGTTGCTCGGGGGGCAGGGCGCGGGCTTCAGCTTCGGTCAGGGGCTGGCCGCTGGCGCCTGTGAGGGTGAACACCATGTGCCCGCCGTCTTCGTCAGAGCGCTGCAGCCGGAACTGCCGGGCCTGGGCAAAGGCCTCCAGCACGGCAAATGCCTTGGCTTCTTGCGCTTCGTAGGTTTGCTCAATGGCGCGGGCCTGGGCGCGGAAGTCAGGGCTGCTCAGGTGGCGCGGAATATCTGTTTGCAGGGCCTTGGCCAGCTCTGCCATGGCCCGGCGCAACACACGGCCCTGGCCTGCGGGCAGGCGCAGAGCGCGGGGGCGCTCGGGGGCCTCAAAGTTGTGCAGGTAGCACAGGTCTGGCGGCACCGGCCGCAGGGCTGCGGCCGTCTGCATGGCCTGGCGCATGAGGGATGTCCGCCCGCTGCCCACTTCGCCCAGCACAAAGAGGTGGTAGTCGGGCTGGTTCATGTGCAGCCCGAACTGTGCGGCAGCCTGCGCGCGTTCTTGCCCGATCCATGGCAGGGGCAAATCTTGCAACTCGGCAGTGCTGGCAAAACCGAGCGAGGTGGGGTCGATGGTCAGGCGCAGTTGCGAGGCAGAGAGGGCGTTGGCGGGCATGGCTGGGTGCAAAAACCTTCCAGCGTTTGCCGCTGGGCGCAGGTTGTTATCAATGAAAAGTGCCTGTAGCGCTTGATGGGTAAGCGCTACAAGCTATAAAAATAGTAGCAAAAGGCATGGAGCGCAGTTGCACGCCTACCGTGGCGTGGTGCAGCTGCCGGTATGCATTGCCAATCAGTGTGCCACCGGGCAACGGCCTTGGGGTGCACCGCCGGCCAGCGCGTGCTTGCGGGCGTCTTCCTGCGCGTCAACCCCGGCCACGGTGGTGGGCCAGCCTTGCAGGTGCTGCTGGGTGATGCGGCTCAGTGCGCCAATCCACGGGTGGGTGTCGTTCAGGCAAGGGATGTAGTGGAACTCCTTGCCACCGTGGTGCAGGAAGGCTTCACGCACTTCCATGTTGATTTCTTCCAGCGTTTCCAGGCAGTCGCTGGTAAAGCCGGGGCAGATCACATCGACACGGCGCGTGCCTTTTTGGGCCAGGGCCTCGATGGTGGGCTGGGTGTAGGGCTCCAGCCACTTGGCCTTGCCAAAGCGCGACTGGAAGGTGATCTGGTAGCGGTCTTCCCGCAGGCCCAGGCGTTCGGCCAGCAGGCGGCCGGTTTTGCGGGCTTCGCAGTGGTAGGGGTCGCCCAGGTGCAGGGTGCGCTCGGGCACGCCGTGAAAGCTCATCACCAGCTGGTCGGGCTGGCCGTTCTCTTTCCAGTGCGACTCCACCGTGCGCGCCAGCGCTTCGATGTAGCCGGCGTCGTCGTGGTAGTGGTTCACAAAGCGCAGCTCGGGCACGTTGCGGGTGCTGGCCGCCCAGGTGTAGACGGCGTCAAACACGCTGGCGGTGGTGGTGCCGGAGTATTGCGGGTACAGCGGCAGGATCAGGATGCGTGTGGCGCCTTCGGCCTTCAGCGCATCGAGCTGGCTGGCAATCGAAGGGTTGCCATAGCGCATGGCGTGGCGCACCAGCACGTTGTGCCCGGCCTCGCCCAGCCAGCCGCGCAGCAAGGTGGCCTGCTTGGCCGTCCACACCGCCAGGGGCGAGCCTTCAGGCGTCCAGACGCTGGCGTATTTGGCGGCAGATTTGGCCGGCCGCACCCGCAAAATGATGCCGTGCAGGATCAGCATCCACACCAGCTTGGGAATCTCGACCACGCGGTGGTCTGACAGAAACTGGCCTAGGTAGCGGCGCAGCGCGGGGGCAGTGGGCTCGTCGGGGGTGCCCAGGTTGCACAGCAAAACGGCGGTCCGCTCGGGTTGGCCGTGGGTGTAGGGGGGTTCTGGATGGAAGGGTGAGCGCATGCGCCGATTGTGGCAAATGCGGCGGGAGCCGTTGGCGTGGTGGAGTATTCTCTGGCCCCTATGCCTGCTTCCACCCCCGATGCACCCCAGCTTGCCGAGGCCGCCTTGGCTCTGGACGTGGGCCGCGTGCGCGCGATCTCCATTGATCTGGACGACACCCTGTGGCCCATCTGGCCCACCATTGCCAAGGCCGAACAAGTGCTGCTGCACTGGCTGACCTTGCACGCACCGGCCACCGCCAGGCTGTTTGCCAACACCGAGGCGCTGCGCGCCATACGTAACCAGATGGTGGCCTTGCGGCCCGACCTGGTACACGACTTGAGCGCCCTGCGGCTGGAGTCGATTCGCCTGGCGTTGCAGCAAGCGGGCGATGAGCCCGCCCTGGCCGAACCTGCATTTGATGTGTTTTTTGACCAGCGCCAGCGGGTGGAACTGTTTGACGACGCGCACGACACGCTGGCGTTTCTGTCGGCCCGCTACCCGGTGGTGGCCGTGTCCAACGGCAACGCCGATGTGCACCGGGTGGGCATTGGCCACTATTTCAAGGCCAGCATCAGCGCCAAGGATTTTGGTGTGCCCAAGCCCGATGTGCGAATCTTTCACGCGGCGGCCCAGGCAGCCCAGGTGCAGCCCCACGAAGTGCTGCATGTGGGCGACGACGCCACAGCGGACGCCCAGGGCGCGCTGGCGGCCGGTATGCAGGCCGTGTGGCTGAACACCGCCGGGCACGACTGGCCGCACCCCGAGCGACCCCATGCCACGGTGGCAAGCCTTACGCACCTTTGCCGCCTGCTGGGCTGAAGGCCTGGCTTGCGCTGTCCATTGTTTGAACGCTGATTGATTGACCCTAGCCCGAGACGCCCATGCCGAAAACGCCGATTCCCCTGCCGCAGGTACGCACCGTCGGACTCATGCAGCCCATGACCTGGTTGGTGCTTGCGTGGCGTGACATGGCCCGCTCGGGCTGGATCAGCTTTGCGCACGGCCTGGCGATCACTGCCTTTGGCGGCGCCATTCTGGCGGTGGCCCACCACCGCTTCTGGCTGCTGGCGGGGGCTTTGTCCGGCTTTTTGGTGGTGGCGCCCGTGCTGGCCACGAGCCTGTATGCCCTCAGCCGGGCGCTGGAGCAGCGCCAGGAGGCCAACCTGGGGGTCGTGCTCAAGACCTGGTTGAACTGGCAAAACAGCCACTTCAACAAGTGGGGCAACGACTATTGGTGCATGGTGCAGTTTGGCGCGCTGCTGGCGCTGGCGGCCACGGGCTGGGTGATTACCTCTGCCGCCTTCATCACCTTGCTGGCGCCGGTGCCTGTGGAGACCCCTATGGACTTCATGCGCCATGTGGTGCTGGCCAACAACGGCTGGTTGTTTGAGCTGTGGCTGGGTTTGGGCAGCCTGCTGGCGGCGCCGATCTTCGCGTCGAGCGTGATTGCCATGCCGCTGCTGCTGGACCGGCGCGCTTCGCTGCGGGTGGCGGTGCTGACCAGCTGGCAAGTGGTGGTGGCCAACCCGCTGCCCATGGCGTTTTGGGCAGCTTTGATTCTGGGCTTCACCTTGCTGGGGCTGGGCTCCTTGCTGCTGGGGCTGATTTTTGTGATGCCGATGCTGGGCCACGCCAGCTGGCACGCCTATCGTGACCTGGTGGATGCATCCAGCCTGCCGCTGCGCGATGCGGCAGTGGCCACGGGGCAACGCAGTGGGGTGTCATCGTGATTTTTGGTTTTACCGAGGCGCAGATTTCGGGCTTCTTCCTCACCTATGGCGTGGGGGCTTTCATCCTCTACATGCTGTTCATCATTGGGCAGCTGGCGTGGGAGTCCAAGGCGGGTCGCTTTGGCACCTTCGTGCTGTTTCTGGGGCTGGGGGTGGGCTTCCTGGGCTTCCTGGCCAAGGTGGTCATCCAGTGGTGGCTGGAGCGCTGACATGCGCCCATCGCCCCTTCTTCATTCGCTGCGCCGGGTGTCTTTGGCCGATTGCCATGTACCCGTCATGAGTGATCTGACAGAGTTTCTTACAATCCACAGCTTCTTGGTACACAGGGCGCGTTCGGCGCCCTTCATATGGAAATAGCAATACTGTTCGCTCTCATCTGCCTCAACGGCGTATTTGCCATGTCGGAAATCGCGCTGGTGACTGCGCGCAAGGCGCGGCTGCAGAAGTTGATTGATGAGGGCGACAACGGCGCTGCCGCCGCCGTCAAGCTGGGTGAAGACCCCACGCGATTCCTGTCCACGATCCAGATCGGTATCACCTCCATCGGTGTGCTGAACGGTATCGTGGGTGAGGCGGCTTTGGCTGCGCCTCTGGCCGAGTGGCTGAGCACGGTCGGGGTTCCATCGCCCTACGCTGGGTATGCCTCCACCGGTTTGGTGGTGTTGCTCATCACCTATTTCTCCATCGTGGTGGGCGAGTTGGTGCCCAAGCGCATCGGGCAGTCTCACCCAGAGACATTCGCCCGTTTGGTGGCGCGCCCCATCAACCTGCTGGCGGTTGCAACCAAGCCGTTTGTGTTGCTGCTGTCAGGCTCTACCCGCACGCTGCTGCGCTTGCTAGGCGTGAAGGAGACCAGCGGCAGCCCGGTGACGGAAGAAGAAATTCACGCCATGCTGGTCGAAGGCACAACGGCCGGGGTGATCGAGTCGCACGAGCACACCATGGTGCGCAACGTGTTCCGCCTGGACGATCGCCAGATTGGCTCCCTCATGGTTCCTCGTGGCGATGTGGTGTGTCTGGACCTGGATGCGCCTTTTGAAGAGAACCTGCGCCGCATCGAAGAATCTGACCACGCCCGCTTCCCGGTGGTGCGCGGTGGCATGGACCACCTGAAAGGCGTGCTCAATGCCCGCCAATGGTTGTCGCGCGCGCTGCGCGACCCCAAGCACACGCTGGCAGACCAGCCCTTGCAGACCGCACTGTATGTGCCTGAGACCATCACGGGCATGGAGCTGCTGGACAACTTCCGGCTGTCGGACGTGCACATGGCCTTTGTCATCGATGAGTACGGCGAAGTGCAGGGCATCGTCACGCTGCAAGACCTGATCGAGGCCATCACCGGCGAGTTCCAGCCCCGCGATCCAGAGACCTCCTGGGCTCTGCAGCGGGAAGATGGCAGCTGGCTGCTGGATGGGCACATTCCCGTGCCCGAACTCAAGGATCGCCTCAACCTCGACTCCGTGCCAGAGGAAGAGCGCGGTCGCTACCACACCCTCAGCGGCATGGTCATGCTGCTCACCGGCCGTCTGCCCAAAGTTACGGATACCGTGCAGTGGGAGAACTGGAAGTTTGAAGTGGTGGACATGGATGGCAAGACCATCGACAAGGTGCTGGCAACCCGCCTCCCCAGCCAGGAAGACTCAGCGGCTGAAGCGCAGGAAGCGGGCGGCTGAGCACGGGCTTGGCTGCCAGGCGGCCAGCCAATTCAGGCTGTGCCTGTCTTCCAGAGCCGCAAGCCCAGCTCCCGCGCGAGCTGGCGGTATTCCTCCACACTGGCTTGCACGTAGGTCTCCAAGGCGGCTCCGGTGAGCCGGTGCGGGGTCAACCCATGCATTTGGCACAGTGCCGCATAGCCGGGGGCTGCATGGGCCTGCGCGAAGGCTGCCGTCCAGGCCGACACCAGCGCGGGTGGCGTACCCATGGCCATGTAGACGCCCCGCACGGTGGGCCATACCAGATGCGTGGCTTGCTCTGTGGCGGTGGGCACCTGGCTCAGTGCGCCAGGAAGTCGGGCGGGGGAAAGCACCGCCAGCAGCCGAAATTTCGCGCCATGGGCCTGTGCCTTCATGGCCTCGGCGGCATCTCCGGTAAAGACGTTGATGTGCCCGCCTACCAGCGCCTTGATGGCCTCACCGCCCCCTTCAAAAGATACGAAGCGCATGTGGCGGGGGTCTCTGCCAGCATGGCGCACCAGCAGCGCGGCTTTCATCCAATCCTGGCTGCCCAGCGTGCCGCCGGCCCCAAACACCATCCGCTGATTGCTGTCGCGCAGCGCCTGCATCAGTTGCGTGAGCGTTTGAAAGGGGCTTTGTGGGTGTACGGCCACCACGCCGTAGTCAGTGCCCAGCGTGGCCACCCAGCGCACTGCGTCCAACCGGTGCGGTCCAAAACGGCCTTGGGCAATATTCAGTAGCGAGCCGCTGGAGAAGGCCACCAGAGCGTGGCGAGAATCCAGCCGACTCGTGGCTGCCCGGTCAAAAGCCACGGCGCCAATGCCGCCTGGCAGGTAGCGGGTGCGCAGTGGCGCAAAGGCGGGGCGCACCTTGGCGATGGCCTGGGAGGCCAAGGTGCAGGTCAGATCAAAACCACCGCCCGGCTTGGAGGGTGCGATGCATTCGCTACCAGCCCAATCCTGTGCGGTGGCATCTTGCCCCCACACCCAGCGCGGAGTCAGCGCCAGCGCAGCTGCGTGCAGTGCAACGCGGCGGGGCAGAACAGCGGATTCCGAAGGGCTTGGCATAGTGCTGGATGCAAGGTTTACAGTAGCTGGCTCGCGGAGGATGCTGCTGCGTCGGGGATTATGTGGGCCCGGCTGTACCACCCTGGTGGGCGGTGGGCTTGGGCCACCACACCAGGGCCAACAGACCTTGGCCACTTTCCCGGTTTTGCAGGCGTAACGAGCCCCCATGCCGTTGTGCGATGGACCGCGCAATTGACAACCCCAGGCCCGAGCCAGCCGTCTTCGCCTGCGGCCCGCGTTTGAAACGCTGGCCCAGGGTGTAATGCCAGTCAGTTAAGAGCTGACTGGCATTTTTTCGTTGGGAATTTGGAAGCGCGTTTTTTGACGACCCTTGGGAAGCTGCGC
>NZ_JAEFCH010000034.1:0-47890 GCF_016406015.1 Acidovorax sp. IB03
TGATCTATCTCGCAGCTGGGGTTATCAACTCTCGCTGATTCTCAACACGTCCTAGCCCCCGCGCGCGCGTAGCACCCCTCAGATCAAAGGTGGAAATATTTCCACCTTTGATTGCACCCAGCCCCCAGCGCATGCCATAATCCGCGCAACCCGAAAGGGCCGGTGCTTGAAAACACCTTTTCAGTTAGCGGTGCAACCTCCCCGTTAGTGAGGTTTTGTCACGTCTGGATTTTTTGAATATCCGTGTTGCGGGTGTTCGCAAGGTTTCGGGCGGGATGGCCAGAGCGGTAACGCCTGGCGCACGTCTAACTGCGTGTTTTCAACATCCCGCCCACCTGCCTGCGCTTGAAAACGTGGGCTGGTGGTTTCAGTCTCAGTTAGGAGCAAGAAGCCATGACAAACGTCATCCCCTTGGCCAGCCGCCGCGCTGCGCCCACACCCGCCCAAGGTGCCCGCCTTGGAGCCCCCGACCCCATTCAACTGCATGCCGATGCGCACAACGCCTTGTCCATGGCATTGCACTACCTGCGCCAGCCCCGCGCCAATGTGCCCGGCGCTGCCCGCAAAGCGGTGCAAGCCCTGGCTGCACTGCGCAGCCTGGACGGTGCAGACGTTTGCACGAGCCCCAGCACGCAAGGGGGTGCAGCATGAGCGGTATCACTTTCACCACGCGAGGACATGAGGAAGGCACTAACCGGGTGCGCGAGTCGTCGGCAAACCTGCCTGGGCAGGTGCACTTGAGCATGACGGCCTGCCGGGGCACGCGCCTGATTGGGCTAGGTTTGTCGCATGACTTCATGGCCGTGCAGCTTGAGTTTTCGCCCGCGCAAGTGCGGGCCATAGCGGCTGAACTGCTGGCCTGTGCCGATGCGCTGAACATTGCAAAGCCAGGGGGTGCGGCATGAGCGCACATGTAAACAATCAGCCTTACACCGTGGAGCAAATGCAGCTAGCGCTGACTGTCATTGCAGAGCATGCGATAACGCTGAATGACGTGCTGATGAGCCTGCAGGAGCAGTTCGGCAAGCAGCAAGACCTGTGCGCCCACCTGGGGGCTGTGAAGTGCATGGTTGAGGTGATCGGCGGCATCGCGGATGACGCGACGGGCGGCGATGTGGCTGGTGACATGCGCCACTGGGTTTACGGGCCTCTCTTTGCTGGCAAGGGGGGCTGAGCCATGGCAACAACAAGCACGACCCGACGCAAACCTGCGCCCGTTCGACATCCCAAGGCGGGCGAGTTGTTGCCCGAGTACGGTACGGGCAGCACTTCGCACAGCTACAGGCAGCGCCTGTATGCGCGTGATCTCGCCATTGTTGAAAAGGCGCTTTCAATTCTGCGAAGGTGGATGACGGAACCCGGCAGCGTTTTCGACAATCCCGATGCGGTGGAAAGCTACCTGCGCTTGCACCTGGGAGCTGAACCCGTGGAACACTTTGCAGTGCTTTTCTTGGATTCACAAAACCGCGCTATAGCCTTTGAACGCATGTTCACGGGAACCCTGACGCAAACCAGCGTGTACCCCCGTGAGGTGGCCCAAGCCGCGCTGCGCCACAACGCCAGCGCTGTGATCCTGGCACACAACCACCCGAGCGGCATCGTGAAACCCAGCCAGGCAGATGAAGCCTTGACCAACACTCTGAAGCAGACGCTTGCGCTTGTGGATGTGCGTGTTTTAGATCATGTGATTGTGGGTAGCCTGCGGTCGCTGAGCATGGCGGAGCAAGGTTTGATCTAGGAGGGAATCATGATTGTTGATCTTCGGTGGTTGGATGCCTGGAGTGAGGCGGGTTGCTTTTCGCAAGCTGAGAAAGACGCCGGTTGGCCTGACGCCATGAAGCCCGAGCAACTGGCAGCGCTACAGCGGCCCGGCAAGGAGCTGGAGCAAAAACGAAAGCGGGCGCGGCTGGCTTCCGCCATTGATACCGCTTGTAAGCAAGGGGCTTTGGTGCATGCAGTGGGTGTAAAGCAGTTCGTCCAGCCTTCCAAAACCTACAACCCGGGGTTTTCAACCACGGCGGAAAACTGGCCTGCTGCCTACGTGCGCGACGGCAGGCCTTTGGCATACACCACCGAAGCCAGAACCATTGAAACAAGGTTTTTCAGCATCGCACCCGGTGACTTTGCAGCTTGGCTACACGCTGCACACGAGGAGCCTAGCGCCCCTATTGCTGTGTGGTTTGAAGTGCGTGGCGTGGCCTGGCCTCCTGTGTTGGCGGTAGATGCCGACACCGTGGCCGATTGGCCGGGGCTCGTTGTTTTGGTGAAGAACCGAAAGAAAGGCACCCGCTGGACTGAGGGGGAGGTGGCTATTTTGCGTGCCGAATTTGCGCGGCGGGGCGGGTGGAGCCGAGAGGCTAACGGCCAGCCATGGGTGAAGAACTCCAGCATTCAGAGCGATATGGCGACTGAGCTGGGGTTTTCTGCACGCTCTGCGCTGGATCGCCATCTTGGCGATGGGCCGGATCGTGGCTCAGCGGTTATGTCTTCTGCTGTTGGTGCCCTGACAGGTACGCGCTGAGCTTTTACAGCCCTGGTGGCGTGGCAGGCCGCGAGGCAACCGCCCCGCCATGGCAGGCCATCGCCAGGCGTTGCGGGCTTCTTTGGGCTTTGCCTCGTGGCATGCCTCGTGATTTTTGTTCGAGGCACTGAAAAACTTCCGTTCATACCCGCCAGGTCTTGTAAGGACGTGCGGGGATTTCCAACGGAGTAAACATCGCCATGCAAGTAGTTCACCAGTCCCGCCCGGTCGTCCCTCGTGATCGCCTGATCCGCCTGCCTGATGTGGAGGGCGCAACCGGGTGCAAGAAATCCACCATTTACGAACTGATGAAAGCGGGGCGTTTTCCCAAGCCTGTGCGCTTGTCTGCCCGGCACGTGGCCTGGCCAGAAAGCGCCGTTTTGCAGTGGGTGCAAGACCGAATCAAAGAGGCCCAGCAATGAGCGCCGCACGCCCAAGAAATGGGGATGGAATGAAGGAAATTCGTATCACCTTGGAGCCCCAAGCCCGAAGCATGACGCTGCGTGTTGGCAGCACCAATCACTTTGAGATTGCATCGCTATCGACGCTTGAAGCCCGGCAACTGGCTGCTGATTTACTGCGTTACTCGGACTTCCTCGATGGGGCTGCTGTGGAGCCCCAATCCATCGCACCTCAGGGTGTAGAGGGGGTGGCATGAGTCACACCATAAACGCTGTATTGGATGTGCTGGCAGGTGCTGTGGCAGGGCTTGGTTTGCCTGGCCTTGGTGAGGTTGTCGCGGCATATCAGGGTGGGGCACAGGCTGTATTGGCTGTCTGTCTCGTGGGGCGCAAGTGCAAGCCCGTAGCTGTTGCTGCCGGGGCCATGGAGGTGCAGCCATGACGCCTGCACAGCAAGCAGCACACGACGCTGCCATGCAAGCAGCAGCCCGTACCCTGGGGCACGCTTTTACCTTTGCTGCTTTGCATGCCAGCGGCGGGCCGCTGTTTCAGCGCACCATGCGCCGCCCGCAATCTGCGCCTGTGTTGGTGCGCTTTGTATGGCCTGGGGTGCTGGTGGTGTGTGACCCCCAAACGGGCGATGTGTTGGCCGAATCTGAGCCAGGCCGGCCCCTGCAGCTCAAGGCGGGTTTTGTGCCTGCTGCGGCGTGTACTCCCGTACGTGGGTAGGTGGGGCTCGTCATGGCACCAGTAAAGCAGCAAGACGATACCCGCCCCCTTCAGGCCGCACGTGTGGCGGACTTTCTCGAAAAGCACCCCGCCAGCACACAAAAGGATACACGCTGCTGTATCGACCCCGCTCCCAGCCTGACCTATTCACGGCCCTATGACAAAAACTACCATCACCCCCGACCTGATCCGCGCAGCCCTGGCGCACATCCCCGCTAACCTGGCGCGTGAGGATTGGGCGCGGGTGGGTATGGCCATCAAAAGCGAATACCCCGATGCGACCGGGCAAGACCTGTTTGAAGCCTGGAGCGCCACGGCAGACAACCACGACCCACGGGCCACGCGCAGCACCTGGCGCAGCATCAAAGCGGGCGGGGGCGTGGGCATTGGCACGCTGCTGCACCTGGCCAAAGAACACGGCTTTGTGTTGCCCAAGCCCACCGAAGCGCCCCAGCCCCCGAGCCCCGAAGTGCTGGCCCAGCGTGAGCGCGAGAAGGCAGAGCGCCAGCGGGCCGAGCAAGCCCAGCAAGAGGCCGCGCACGCTGCTGCAGCGGCTGATGCGGTGGGCCAGTGGGATGCAGCCAGCACCACGGGCCACAGCCCGTATTTGACCCGCAAGGGCGTGCACGCCCACGGTGTGCGCTTTGCCCCTGACGGCTGTTTGCTGGTGCCGGTGCGCGATGCTGCGGGCAAGCTGTGGAACCTGCAGCGCATAGCCCCCGAGCGCCCCGCCGATGGCACCGACAAGCTGTTTTTGAAGGGCGGGCGTAAGTCGGGCCTGTGGCACTGGTGCGGTGATCCTGCGGGGGCTCTGGTGCTGCTGGTGGCCGAGGGCTACGCCACAGCCGCAAGCCTGCATGAAGCCACGGGCTACCCGGTGGCCGTGGCCTTTGATGCGGGCAACCTGGCCCACGTCACCAAGGCCCTGCGCCAGCAACACCGCGCCGCGCTGCTGGTGGTGTGCGGTGACGATGACCGCGACACAGAAGCCCGCACGGGCACCAACACCGGGCGCGTAAAGGCCGAGGCTGCAGCCCGTGCCGTGCGTGGCCTGGCCGTGTTCCCCGAGGGCCTGCCCGACGGCGGCAGCGACTTCAACGACATGCACCAGGCGCAAGGGCTGGATGCTGTGGGGGCTCTGGTAGGCCAGGCCATTGCAGCCCACCAGGCGGGGCAGGCGCAGGCGATGCAGAGCCACACCAGTACCACCCCTGCCGACCATGAGCCCCCGGCCAATCCTCCTGCAGAGGGCCGCGCCTTTGATCCGTTCACGGTGGACGATGCGGGCGTGTGGCATTCAGGCGTGGACAAAGAGGGCCAGCCCAAGCCGCCCATGTGGGTGTGTAGCCGCCTGGACGTGCAAGCCCTGACCCGCGACCAGGACGGCGCAGGCTGGGGCTATCTGCTGGCGTTTGCCGACCCGCTGGGCAAGCCCAAGCAATGGGCCATGCCTGCCCGCATGTTGTCTGGCGATGGGGGCGAATACCGCGCCGCGCTGCTCAATATGGGGCTGCGCATTGCCCCATCGCCCAGCGCCCGCAACCTGCTGACCCAGTACATCCAGACCCGCCAGCCCGGCGAGTTTGCGAGCTGCACCGACCGCATTGGCTGGCACGGCCACGCCTTTGTGCTGCCCCATGAAACCATTGGCGATGATGCCGAGCGCATCGTGTTCCAGTCTGAAAGCCAGATGGAAAACACCTTCCGCATCAAGCGCGATGCCGCCGACTGGCGCGCCCGCATCGGGGCTCTGTGCGTGGGTAATTCCCGCTTGGTGTTTGCCGTGGCCAGCGCCTTTGCTGGGCCGCTGCTGCGCCCAGCGGGCATGGAGAGCGGGGGCTTTCACATTCGGGGCGATAGCTCCAGCGGCAAAACCACAGCCCTGCGCCTGGCTGCCAGCGTGTACGGTGGCCCCAGCTACATGCAGCGCTGGCGCACCACTGACAACGCCCTAGAAGCCATCGCCGCACAGCACTGCGATTCGCTGCTGATCCTGGACGAGCTGGCGCAGGTAGAGGGCAAGGTGGCCGGGGAGTGCGCCTACATGCTGGCCAATGAGCAAAGCAAGGCCCGCGCTACCCGTAACGGCGCACCCCGTGCCCGCCTGTCCTGGCGCTTGCTGTTCCTGTCTGCTGGTGAGCTGGGCTTGGCCGACCACATGGCCGAGGGCATGAAGCGCACCCGCACCGGGCAAGAGGTGCGCATGGCCGACATTCCAGCCGATGCGGGCGCGGGCCTGGGTGCCTTTGAAAACCTGCACGGCTTTGCGGGTGGTGCTGCCTTCTCCAGCCACTTGACCCGCGAGGCGCAGGTATGCCACGGGGCGGCAGGCCGTGCGTTCATTGAATGGGCTTGCGCCAATGCCGACACCCTGGCCAGGCGCACACGGGCGGCAGTGCATGCCCTGGCGCGTGAGTGGGTGCCGCAAGGTGCATCGGGCCAGGTTGAGCGCGTGGCCGCCCGCTTTGCCTTGGTGGGTGCTGCGGGGGCTCTGGCCACGGAGGCGGGGCTTACGGGCTGGCCAGCGGGCGAGAGTGAGCGGGCCGCACGCGCCTGCTTTGATGCATGGCTGGCTGCCCGTGGTGGTGCTGGCAATGGTGAAGTGGTGTCCATGCTGCGGGCGGTGCGCCGCTTCCTGGAGACACACGGGGAAGGCCGCTTCACTTGGTGGCACCGTGCATCGGATGACCACAACGCCAAGACGCTGCAGCGTGCGGGTTTCAGGCGCATGGTTGACCAGGACGGCAAGCCCTTGAAGATCGTAAAGGCGTCTGCTGTGTCCGGGGGCTCCAACGATGACAAGTCCATTTATCAGGCTCTGACCTCAGTTGATGACGAGGATGTGAGCGTTGAATACTTCCTTCTGCCCGAGGTGTTCCGAGCCGAGGTTTGCTTAAACCTTGACTATCAGGCCGTTCTTCGCGTCCTGTTGGAGCATGGGGCTCTGCTGCCTGGCACAGGCCGGGCCTTTGACTGCAAGCAGCGTTTGCCCGGCTTGGGCGTGTCCAACTGCTACCGCATCACCCCCGCACTGTTCGCCCTGGACGTGTAGGGCGTCAACCACCTGCCAGGCCCGTGCATGCTGACGTATGCACGGGCCTTTGCATACGTGCGCCAAGCATTGGCCAGCGGTGCCGCCCGTGGGGGGGGCGGGGCATGAAACCCCTTCGCGCTGAAAAATCAAGAAATGCACCAAAAGGTGCATCGGGGCCTTCGCTGATTTGAACGCTTGGGGCTCTGGTCGTCGGGCGCGTTGCGGGGTGCTGCGCCCGGAAATGTGCGAAAAATGCGGTTTGGCCTGAATTTTGTTCCCACTGTTCCCACTGCTCAAAAAGGAGTGGTAACGCGCTAGGCCCCTGTTTATGCGGTGTTCCCACTGTTCCCACTGTTACCACGCAAAAAAGCGAGAGGGGGAAGGAATGCGCTCAGAGAGTGAAACCGTCGATGCACATTATTGGGCGTGGCATGTGGAGCGCTGCGGCTGGCCCTGCCCCCCCGGATGTAGGTTCTCCCTGGCTCTGTGCGGTGCGGGTGATTCGAGCCGCACCCGCGCACTGTTGTGTGACTCTCCCTAGGGGGGTTAAGTTATGGCATGGCCATCCTGGGGGGTAATGGCGGGCGACTGGTGTCATAAGGCAGCCGACCAAGACAAGCGGCCCAGCCTGTGCGGCCCTCGTTGGGGGTACATGTAGCGATGTACCCCCACTTTCCCAGAAGGTACCCCCATTTGTACCCCCACATACCCCCGGATTCCGGCACACTTCGGCGCACGTTCACGCACTAGTCAAAGCCACTTCCCATAGGGAAAAAGAAAAAGGCCGGAAGCTCGTGGAAGCTTCCGGCCTTATCTGTGGTGCCCGGGGCCGGAATCGAACCGGCACGCCTTGCGGCGGGGGATTTTGAGTCCCCTGCGTCTACCAATTTCACCACCCGGGCGGGTAATTTGTGAAGACGCAAATTATGGCACAGTAGTGACCATGAATTACCAAACTATCGAACAAGCGGTTGGCAACACGCCACTGGTGGCCTTGCAGCGCATTGGTGCGCAGGAAAATGCGGCGCGTGGCAATGTGGTTTTGGGCAAGTTGGAAGGCAACAACCCTGCGGGCTCGGTGAAGGACCGGCCTGCGCTGTCCATGATCCGTCGTGCGGAGGAGCGTGGTGACATTCGGCCGGGCGATACGCTGATCGAAGCGACGTCGGGCAACACCGGCATTGCGCTGGCCATGGCCGCTGCCATCAAGGACTATCGCATGGTGCTGGTGATGCCTGAGGATTTGTCGATTGAGCGGGCCCAGACCATGAAGGCCTTTGGCGCCGAGCTGGTGCTGACCCCCAAGAGTGGTGGCATGGAGCATGCCCGCGACTTGGCTGAGGCCATGCAAAAGCGCGGAGAGGGCAAGGTGCTGGACCAGTTCGGCAATGAGGACAACCCCCGCATTCACTACGAAACGACGGGCCCCGAGATTTGGGAGCAGACGGGCGGACGCGTCACGCACTTTGTGAGTGCGATGGGCACCACTGGAACCATCTCAGGGGTGTCGCGTTACCTCAAGGAAAAAAATCCGGGCATCCAGATCATCGGAGCCCAGCCCCAGGAAGGCTCGCGCATTCCGGGCATTCGCAAGTGGCCGCAGGAATATCTGCCCAAAATTTACGACCCGCGCGCGGTGGACGAACTGGTGTACGTGAGCCAGGACGATGCCGAGGAAATGTGCCGCCGCCTGGCCCGTGAGGAAGGCATTTTCGCGGGGATCTCTGCCGCTGGCGCTTGCTGGGTAGCCCAGCAGATCGCGCTGCGTGAGCAAGATGCCACCATCGTCTTTGTGGTGTGCGACCGGGGCGATCGCTACCTCTCTACAGGGGTGTTCCCTGCCTGAAGCAGGCTCAGGCCATCTTGATATGGGCTGGTGCGCTGGGGTTTGAATTTTGAATGAAATATGGCTCTGGCGCTTGATGGATAAGCGCAGCCAGCTATCTTTTTGGAAGCACCCATGACCCAGTATGAAACCCGCTACTGCACCCACTGCGGCACGGCCCTTGCGTGGATCACCCAGTTGGAAGACGGGGGCGACAAGGCGCGCTTGCGCTGTCCTGCTTGCGGATGGACGCACTGGAACAACCCCACGCCCGTGTTGGCTGCCATCGTGGAGGTGAATGGCCAGGTCCTGCTGGCACGCAATGCGGCCTGGCCAGAGAAAATGTTTGCATTGATCACAGGCTTCATGGAAGCCGGTGAGTCGCCGCAGGAAGGCATTGCCCGCGAGGTCAAGGAAGAAACCAACCTGGATGTTCAGAGCGCCAAACTTGTGGGGGCCTACGAGTTTTTGCGCATGAACCAAGTGATCATTGCCTACCATGTCGTGGCAACAGGCCAGGTGAAGCTGTCCCCTGAACTGGTGGACTATCGCCTGTACGATCTGGACAAACTCAAGTGCTGGCCCGCTGGCACAGGCTATGCGTTGGCAGACTGGCTGCGCACCCGAGGGCACGAGCCAGTGTTTTTACCGAAGAAGAAAATGCAGAGCGGCGCCGTGGGCTGGGCCTGCCGAGCAAGGATTGATGACCATGGAAACACACAAAGAAATCGATACCCGGGGCTTGAACTGCCCTTTGCCCATTCTCAAAGCCAAGAAGGCCTTGGCAGAAATGGCCAGCGGCCAGCTCTTGAAGGTATTGGCCACCGATGTGGGGTCGGTGCGCGACTTCCAGGCGTTTGCCAAGCAAACGGGCAATGAGCTGGTGGAACAGCAAACCGTGGGTGAGGAGTTCATCCACGTTCTGCGCCGCCGCTAAGGGTGGGTGCGGCGCACGGTGGGGCCTACAGTCCCGAACCGTGCGTTGGGCGCCGGGAAGCCCATCCCCGGCTAACGCCAATTGAATAGCTAGCTGTGCGCGCTGGTCATGTGCGCACGGCGTGTGCTTAGCCTCAGAGGCTCAGCCCTTTGAGGTATGTGCGGAACGCCGCACCCACTTGTGGGTGCTGCAATGCCAGTTCCACCGTGGCCTCCAGAAAGCCTTCTTTGCTGCCGCAGTCGTAGCGCTTGCCTTCGTACTGGAATGCGTACACCGCTTCGTGTGCCATCAGCCGCGCGATGCCATCCGTGAGCTGGATTTCGCCACCCACACCGCGTGGCTGGTTGCGGATCTCTTCGAAGACGCCTGGGGTAAGGATGTAGCGCCCAGCCACCCCCATGCGGGAAGGGGCCACGTCGGCTTTGGGCTTTTCCACGATGCGTTCAATGCGGATCAGCGGGCCGCCAGCGGGCTCGCCGGCCACGATGCCGTATTTGTGGACCTGGTCTTCCGGCACTTCCTGCACTGCGATGACCGAGCGGCCTTGCTGGCGGAAGGCGGTGGCCATCTGGGCCAGCACGGGCTGGCCGCCTGGGGGGCCCACCATCAGGTCGTCGGCCAGCAGCACGGCAAAGGGTTCCTTGCCCACCAGCGGCTCGGCGCACAACACGGCGTGGCCCAGGCCCAGCGAGCGGGGCTGGCGCACAAAGGCGCAGTCCATGTCGCTGGGCTGGATGGAGCGCGCCAGCGCCAGCAACTCCTTCTTGCCGGCCGCTTCCAGCTCGGCTTCCAGTTCGTAGGCGGTATCGAAGTGGTCTTCAATGGCGCGCTTGCTGCGGCCCGTCACAAAAATCATGTGGCGGATGCCCGCGGCGTAGGCCTCTTCGACGGCGTACTGGATCAGCGGCTTGTCCACCACGGGCAGCATCTCTTTGGGGCTGGCCTTGGTGGCGGGCAGAAAGCGTGTGCCCAGTCCGGCAACGGGGAAAACGGCTTTGCGAACGGTGGTGGCAACAGTCATGGGACTCCTTGAGTGAAGACAGGGATTCGGGGTGTTGTGGTCGTCGTGGATATGCAAGTGTCAGGCCAGAGCTGCCCGGCCCTTCACTTTTGTTCTGTCAGCCCAGGCGACCCAGCTGGTCGCGCAGGCGGGTCAGCGTGGCGCCGAAGTCAGCGATGCGCTTCTTTTCCTGGTCGATCACGGCCGGTGGGGCCTTGGCCACAAAGGCTTCGTTCGAGAGCTTGTTGTTGGCCTTGGCGACTTCGCCTTCGATGCGGGCGATTTCTTTGGACAAGCGGGCCTTCTCGGCGGCCACGTCAATCTCCATGTACAGCGCCAGCCGAGCTTCGCCCACCACGGCCACAGGCGCTGCCTGCGCAGCAGCGGCCCAGGCGGCCTCGTCGTCAAACACCTTGACCTCGCTGAGCTTGGCCAGTGCCTGCAGCACCGGGCCCACGCCACGCATGAACTCGGTGTCGCCCACCACGTACAGGGGCAGGCGGGTGGAGGGAGACACGTTCATCTCGCCCCGCAGCGCGCGGCATGCGTCCACCAGGCCCTTCACGCGGCCCATATGGGCAATCGCGGCCTCGTCGATCTTTTCGGGCTGCGCCTCTGGGTAGCGGGCAATGCTGACCGACTCGCCCGGGATACCGGCCACAGGCGCCACCACCTGCCACAGGGCCTCGGTGATGAACGGGATGATGGGGTGGGCCAGGCGCAGGATGGCTTCGAGCGTGCGGATCAGCGTGCGGCGCGTGGCGCGTTGCTGCGCTTCGGTGCCGTTCTGGATCTGCACCTTGGCGATCTCCAGGTACCAGTCGCAGTACTCGTTCCAGACAAAGTCATAGATCGTGTTGGCCACGTTGTCCAGGCGGTATTCCTCAAAGCCCTTGGCGACTTCGGCCTCGGCCTTTTGCAGCAGCGAAGTGATCCAGCGGTCGGCTTGGCTGAACTGCATGTAGCCATGCGCGCTGCCGCCAGGCTGGCACTCTTCCTTGGTGTGCTCCTTCAGGCCACAGTCCTGGCCTTCGCAGTTCATCAGCACAAAGCGGCTGGCGTTCCAGAGCTTGTTGCAGAAGTTGCGGTAGCCCTCGCAGCGCTTGCTGTCGAAGTTGATGCTGCGGCCCAGCGACGCCAGCGCCGCAAAGGTGAAGCGCAGCGCATCGGCGCCATAGGCTGGAATGCCCTCGGGGAATTCCTTTTGCGTGTTCTTGCGCACGGTGGGCGCGGTCTCGGGCTTGCGCAGGCCGGTGGTGCGCTTGTCCAGCAGCGGCTCCAGCGCAATGCCGTCGATCAGGTCCACCGGGTCGAGCACGTTGCCTTCGGACTTGGACATCTTCTTGCCCTGCGCGTCGCGCACCAGACCGTGGATGTACACATGCTTGAACGGAACGCGGCCCGTGAAGTGCGTGGTCATCATGATCATCCGGGCGACCCAGAAGAAGATGATGTCGTAGCCCGTGACCAGCACCGTGCTGGGCAGGTACAGGTTGAAGTCGTCGGTCTCGGCGGTGCCTTGGTTGGGCCAGCCCATGGTGCTGAAGGGCACGAGGGCGGACGAGTACCAGGTGTCGAGCACGTCCTCGTCGCGGCGCAGCGTCTTGCCCGGGGCCTTGGCCTGCGCCTCGGCTTCGGTGCGGGCGACGATCACGTTGCCGTCTTCGTCGTACCAGGCTGGGATCTGGTGGCCCCACCACAGCTGGCGGCTGATGCACCAGTCCTGGATGTTGTTCATCCACTGGTTGTAGGTGTTCACCCAGTTTTCGGGCACGAACTTCACATCACCGCTGGCTACGGCATCAATGGCCTTTTGCGCAATGCTCTTGCCGGTGGGGTCCTGGTCGCTCACCTTGCTCATGGCCACGAACCACTGGTCGGTCAGCATGGGCTCGATCACTTGGCCGGTGCGGGTGCAGATCGGCACCATGAGCTTGTGCTTCTTCACCTCGACCAGCGCGCCGAGGGCTTCGAGGTCGGCCACGACGGCCTTGCGGGCCACGAAACGGTCCATGCCTCGGTACTTCTCTGGCATCAACTCCTGGATGTTTTCGCCAACCCAGTTGTGCAAGGCGCCGTGCTCGTCATGCGATTTGTACTTGTCATCACCACCCTGACTCCACAAGCTACCGTCGGGCATATAGAACTTGGTGCCGACGGGCATTGAAAGAAGTGGGGCCTTAGAGATCGTTGCATCAAGATCCAAGATCGTCACCAAAGGCAGCTTGTGGCGCTGCCCCACGGCGTAGTCATTCTGGTCGTGCGCGGGCGTGACCTTCACCACACCGGTACCAAACTCTTTGTCCACATAGTCGTCGGCAATGATTGGAATGTGACGGCCCACCAGGGGTAGCACGGCCATCTTGCCAATCAGGTTGCGATAACGCTCATCCTCAGGATGCACCATCAGCGCCACGTCGCCCAGCATGGTTTCAGGCCGCGTGGTGGCCACCGTCAGGCTGCCCGATCCATCGGCCAGCGGGTAGGCGATGTGCCACAGCGAGCCGTCTTTTTCTTCGCTCTCGACTTCCAGGTCGGACACGGCGGACTGCAGCTTGGGGTCCCAGTTCACCAGGCGCTTGCCGCGGTAGATCAGGCCCTGTTCGTACAGCTTCACGAAGGTGTCGGTCACCACCGCGCTGAGCTTGTCGTCCATGGTGAAGTATTCGCGGCTCCAGTCCACGCTGTCGCCCATGCGGCGCATCTGCGTGGTGATGGTGTTGCCGGACTTTTCCTTCCACTCCCACACCTTGCTCACAAAGTTCTTGCGCGCCTCGGGCGGGGTGGGGCCCATGTCGTAGCGGCTGATGCCTTGCTCTTGCAGCTGGCGCTCCACCACGATCTGCGTGGCGATACCCGCGTGGTCGGTGCCCGGCACCCAGACGGTGTTGAAGCCCTTCATGCGGTGATAGCGCGTCAGGCTGTCCATGATCGTCTGGTTGAACGCATGGCCCATGTGCAGCGTGCCCGTCACGTTGGGGGGCGGCAGCTGGATGGAGAACGCGGGCTCGCCCGCTACTGGCGCGCCCGTGCCGCGGTGGCCAGCCGCGCCGTATCCCCGTTTTTCCCATTCAGGCCCCCAGTGGGCTTCCAATGCAGCAGGTTCAAACGACTTGGACAGGCTTTCGAGGCCGGGTTGTTGCAGGGGCGTGCTCATGGGTGGTAGTTGGTGCAGGAAACGGCCTGGTAGGCCGACTCTAGAGACAGGAAGGTTACCCAGCCATTTTAAGGCAGGGCCGCCACGGCTTTGCTGATGCGAGCGTGGAGCTGCGGCGTGGCGGAAGGATTTGCCGATGTCGGCAGCGATGACTTCGCAAGCGCGGTCGATAACGCTCGACCAGAGGGTCCGGCCCAATGCAAAAAGCCCAAGTGGTGAGAACCACTTGGGCTTGCATCAATGGCGGAGAGGGCGGGATTCGAACCCGCGGTGGGGATTAACCCACACACGCTTTCCAGGCGTGCGACTTAAACCGCTCATCCACCTCTCCGAAGCCCGCTACTATAACATTGCTTTTGGATCGGATGGCGCAGCCCACAGAATTTCTTTGCGCACGCGCTGCGGTCGATGGCCGCCCTGGGAATGATTGGGTGTAGGCTGTTTACATGACCAGTTCCATCATTCCTAGTCCTTCACAGGCGCCTCCTGACGGCGGTGCTTCCGTCTCGCGCTTGGCGGTGCGCCGTGTGGCCATCGACACCTGGCGCGAGAACGTCGCTTACCTGCACCGTGACTGTGCTGTGTACCGTGCGGAGGGTTTCCAGGCGTTGTCCAAGATTGAGGTGCGCGCCAATGGCCGGCGCATTCTGGCCACGGTGAACGTGGTGGATGACCTCGGCATCGTTGCGTGCGATGAGCTGGGGCTGTCCGAAGACGCCTTTGCCCTTTTGGGTGTGGAGGCTGGCTACAAGGTGGCGGTAGCGCAGGCCGAGCCTCCCGAATCCATGGGGGCGCTGTTCCGCAAGATCGCGGGGGAGCGCCTGCGGCGCGAGGACCTGCGTGCCATCGTGCGTGATATCGCCGAGCACCGCTATTCCAAGATCGAGCTCACGGCCTTCGTTGTCGCGTGCAACCGCGACGAGTTGGACCGCGAAGAAGTGTTCTTCCTCTCCGACGCCATGGTGGCCACGGGCCAGCGGCTCGATTGGCACGAAGGCTTGGTGGTGGACAAGCACTGCATCGGCGGCATCCCGGGCAACCGTACCTCCATGCTGGTCGTGCCTATTGTGGCGGCGCACGGCATGCTGTGCCCCAAGACGTCGTCGCGCGCCATCACATCGCCGGCGGGCACAGCCGACACCATGGAGGTGCTGGCCAATGTCGAGCTGCCGCTGCAAGACCTGCAGCGCATCGTGCGCGACCACCGCGGCTGCTTGGCCTGGGGGGGCACGGCGCAGCTCTCGCCCGCCGACGATGTGCTGATCTCTGTCGAGCGCCCGCTGTCCATCGACTCGCCGGGGCAGATGGTGGCGTCCATCCTGTCGAAGAAGATCGCCGCAGGCTCCACCCACCTGGTGCTCGACATCCCTATCGGCCCCACGGCAAAAGTGCGCTCCATGCCTGAAGCGCAGCGCCTGCGCCGCCTGTTTGAGTACGTGGCGCGGCGCCTGGGCCTGTCGCTCGACGTGGTCATTACCGACGGGCGTCAGCCCATCGGCAACGGCATTGGCCCGGTGCTGGAAGCGCGCGACGTGATGCGGGTGCTGGAAAACGATCCGCGCGCGCCCAATGATCTGCGCCAGAAATCCCTGCGCCTGGCAGGCCGCCTGATCGAATGCGACCCAGACGTGCGCGGCGGCGACGGCTACGCCATCGCACGCGACATCCTTGACTCCGGCCGCGCCTTGGCGCGCATGCAGGCCATCATCACGGCCCAGGGCGGCAAGGCGTTTGACCACAACCACCCGCGTCTGGGCACGCTGCATTTTGAAGTTTGCGCCCCGGCTGACGGTGTGGTGGCGGGCATTGACAACCAGCAGATTGCCCGCATCGCCCGCCTGGCTGGCGCGCCCAAGGTGAAGGGCGCGGGCGTCGATTTGCTGTGCAAGCTGGGCGATGCCGTGGTCAGCGGCCAGCCGTTGTACCGCGTGTATGCCGACTTCCCGGCTGATCTGGAATTTGCTCGCCAGGCCTGCGCGCAGGGCAGCGGCTATCGCCTGGGCATCGCCGACGAGGTGCCGCGCGTTTTTGTGGAGTTTTGAACATGACCGGATTGCCCCCAGCCCAAACCTGTCTGCTGTACTTCGACGACGAACGCCCTGCTGCCGAGCGTCTGGCCGCCGCCAGCGGCCTGGCCCTGCGGCCCGTGCAGCGCCATCGCTTTCCGGATGGCGAGCTCAAACTGACTTTGCCGGTGGACGGGGCGGGCCAATTGCCCGTGCGCGCCGTGTTGCTGCGCAGCCTCTACCAGCCCAACGACAAGCTGGTTGAACTGCTGCTGGCCGCCCGCGCCGCGCGTGCCCTGGGCGTGCGCCACCTCACGCTGGTGGCGCCGTACTTGGCTTACATGCGCCAAGACATCGCTTTCCATCCCGGCGAAGCCGTGAGCCAGCGCATCGTCGGCCCGTTCCTGGCCAGCCTGTTTGACGCTGTGGTCACCGTCGATCCGCACCTGCACCGCGTTGCCACGCTGCCCGAGGCTGTACCCGCAGCCCAGGCCGTGGTGGTCAGCGGTGCACCGCTGCTGGCCGACTGGGTCGTGCAGCAGCGCCCTGGCGCGCTGCTGGTGGGCCCTGATGGCGAATCGGCCCAGTGGGTGGCCCAGGCCGCACAGCGCCACGGGCTGCAGCATGCCGTGTGCACCAAAGAGCGCCATGGCGACCGCAGCGTCACCATCGCTCTGCCGCCGCTGGACGTGCGGGGCCGGGCCGTGGTGCTGCTCGACGATATGGCCAGCACTGGCCATACCCTGGCGCAGGCTACGCGCCTGCTGCTGCAGGCGGGCGCCGCCTCGGTCGATGTGGCGGTGACCCATGCCCTCATCGCGCCCGACGCGCTTGCCGCGCTGCACGAGGCAGGCGTAGGCTGTTTCTGGAGCACCGATTGCGTGGCCCATGCCAGCAATGCCGTGGCCATGGCACCGGCCCTGGCCGAGGCCTTGGCGCAGGTGGCTACCGCGCTGGATTGATCTGGGAAACTCCTTTTTTGATAGCTGCTGGCGCTTGCTCAGCAAGGGCCGGTGCCATATTTCACTTCAAACCCCTCAGGCAGCCCGCCGCAAAAGCTACAGCCATGCGTTCGATAGCTTGCAAAGGGCCAGGGCAATGGGTGGGTTGCAGGATAAGACCAAGTGTCACCACTAGCCTAGCGATTGATGCACCGATGACGCAGCTTGCAAATTTCTTTGCGCATGTGCTGCGCTCAAGAAGCGCGTTGTGTCGTCTGCACCATCTTCATGGCCGACCCGATCAGGGCGGACACCTCGGTCATGTTGCTCGGCACGATGAGGGTGGTGGCTGCATCGGCGGCCACCTGGCTGTAGGCATCCACGGCTTTTTCAGCAACCTTGAGCTGTACGGCTTGCTCTCCCCCTGGCTGGCGGATGGCCGCAGCCACGCGTTCAATGGCCTGTGCGGTGGCCTCGGCCACGGCCTTGATGGATTCGGCTTCGCCCTGGGCCTTGTTGATGACGGCCTGCTTTTCACCTTCAGAGCGGGCGATGAAGGCCTCGCGTTCGCCGGTGGCGATGTTGATTTGCTCCTGGCGGCGGCCCTCGGAGGCGGCGATCAGCGCGCGCTTCTCGCGCTCGGCCGTGATCTGCTGCTGCATGGCGTGCAGGATTTCCTTCGGGGGCGTCAAGTCCTTGATTTCGTAGCGCAGCACTTTCACGCCCCAGTTCAAGGCGGCTTCGTCAATGGCTTGCACCACCTGGGCGTTGATGATGTCTCGCTCTTCAAAGGTCTTGTCCAACTCCAGCTTGCCGATCACTGAACGCAGCGAGGTTTGCGCCAGCTGGGTCACCGCCATGATGTAGTTGCTGGAGCCGTAACTGGCGCGCATGGGGTCTGTGACCTGAAAGTACAGGATGCCGTCTACCTGCAACTGTGTGTTGTCCTTGGTAATGCAAATTTGGCTGGGCACGTCGAGCGGAATTTCCTTGAGGCTGTGCCGATAGGCGACCCGGTCGACGAAAGGCACCAGAAAGTTGAGACCGGGTGTGAGAGTGCCAGCGTATTTGCCCAGGCGTTCTTTGACCCAGGCGTTCTGTTGTGGAACGACCTTGACGGATCGGGCAATGAAGATGACCGCGATGATCAGGATGACGATGGCAATTTCCATGGATGCGCCTTTCGGTTGCGATGTGAAAACAGAGGGGTGACTAGAGCGGATCAACCAGCAGACGGTTGCCCACCAGCTCGGCAACGCGGTGTGGGCCGGTCGAAGGCTGCACGCCTTGCCGGTGGATGGCCACCCAGTTGGCGCCCCGGTATTTGACCGAGCTGGTGCCGTCCGCATTCCAGCTTTCGATCATGACGGTTTCGCCCACGTCCAGGTTCACGCTGCGGTCAGCCCTGGCAGATGGATCGCCTGGGCGCTTGCGCCGCAGGGCATGCCAGCCCACCACCGAGCCGCCGCCTACCAGGGCCGCCGTGAGGATTTGCACGGTGGTCGATGCACCCAGATGGGCCGCTATGCCCGCCGCACCCACGCCCACGGCCAGCATGAGCAGATAAAAAGTGCCGGTGAGCAGTTCTGCTACCACCAGACCTCCCGCCAGCAACCACCAGATGGTGGATTCCTCCATGGAGCCTCCTTGCGCAGATGCGCCTGTGTGATGTGTTTAGTGCACCACATTCTGGGTCAAAAGGATGGCGCTTCAAAGGCAGGACACCGTTATTCCGTACACTTCGCGCCTATTTTGTTTTTTGGCCGGGCAGGGCACGGTTTCACGGAGGCTGCGCATGAAGTTTCGCTTTCCCATCATCATCATCGATGAGGACTATCGTTCCGAGAACACTTCGGGTCTCGGCATCCGCGCTTTGGCGCAGGCCATCGAGGCCGAGGGCTTTGAGGTGGTGGGGGTGACCAGCTATGGTGACCTGTCTCAGTTTGCGCAGCAGCAAAGCCGCGCCAGCGCGTTCATCTTGTCGATTGACGACGAGGAATTCACGGGCGGCGATGAGCTCGACCCCATCGTGCTGAACCTGCGCCACTTCATCGGTGAAGTGCGTCGCAAGAACTCCGAAGTGCCCATTTACGTGCACGGCGAAACCAAAACCAGCCGCCACCTGCCCAACGACATCCTGCGCGAGCTGCATGGCTTCATCCACATGTTCGAGGACACCCCCGAATTCGTGGCCAAGCACATCATCCGTGAGGCCAAGAGCTACCTCGAAAGCGTGCAGCCTCCGTTCTTCAAGGCGCTGCTGGACTACGCCGAAGACGGCTCCTACAGCTGGCACTGTCCCGGTCACTCGGGCGGCGTGGCGTTCTTGAAGAGCCCTGTGGGCCAGATGTACCACCAGTTCTACGGCGAGAACATGCTGCGCGCCGACGTGTGCAACGCGGTGGAAGAACTGGGCCAGCTGCTGGACCACAACGGTGCCATTGGCGAATCTGAACGGAATGCGGCGCGCATCTTCAATGCCGACCACTGCTTCTTCGTGACCAACGGCACGTCCACATCCAACAAGATGGTGTGGCACCACACCGTGGCGCCCGGTGATGTGGTGGTGGTGGACCGCAACTGCCACAAGTCCATCCTGCACAGCATCATCATGACCGGGGCCATCCCCGTGTTCCTCAAGCCCACGCGCAACCACTTCGGCATCATCGGCCCGATCCCGCAAAGCGAGTTCGAGCCCGCAGCCATCCAGGCCAAGATCAAGGCCAACCCGCTGCTCAAGGGCGTGGACGCCAAGAAGGTCAAGCCGCGCGTGCTGACGCTCACGCAATCCACCTACGACGGCGTGCTCTACAACACCGAAACCATCAAGGGCATGCTCGATGGCTACGTGGACAACCTGCATTTTGACGAGGCCTGGTTGCCCCACGCGGCCTTCCACCCGTTCTATGGCAGCTACCACGCCATGGGCAAGAAGCGCGCGCGCCCCAAGCACTCAGTGGTGTACGCCACGCAGTCCATCCACAAGCTGCTGGCGGGTATCAGCCAGGCGTCGCATGTGCTGGTGCAGGACTCGCAAACGGTGAAGCTCGACCGGCCCCTGTTCAACGAGGCCTACCTGATGCACACCTCGACCAGCCCGCAGTACAGCATCATCGCCAGCTGCGACGTGGCTGCCGCCATGATGGAGCCGCCCGGTGGCACCGCGCTGGTGGAAGAAAGCATTCTGGAAGCCCTCGACTTCCGCCGCGCCATGCGCCAGGTGGAAGAAGACTTCGGCAAGAACGACTGGTGGTTCAAGGTCTGGGGCCCCGAAAAGCTCGTGGATGAGGGCATGGGCCGTGCGGAGGACTGGATCATCCGCAGCGACGCCAAGGGCAAGAAGGGCAGCAAGTGGCACGGCTTTGGCCAATTGGCCGATGGCTTCAACATGCTGGACCCGATCAAGTCCACCATCGTCACGCCCGGCCTGAGCCTGGATGGCAAGTTCGACAAGACGGGCATCCCCGCCTCCATCGTCACCAAGTACCTGGCCGAGCACGGCGTGGTGGTGGAAAAGACGGGCCTGTACAGCTTCTTTGTGATGTTCACCATCGGCATCACCAAGGGCCGCTGGAACACGCTGCTGACGGCGCTGCAGCAGTTCAAGGACGACTACGAGAAGAACCAGCCGATGTGGCGCATCCTTCCCGAGTTCTGCCAGCAGCACAAGCGCTACGAGCGCATGGGCTTGCGCGACCTGTGCCAGCACGTGCACGAGATGTACGCCAAGTACGACATTGCCCGCCTGACGACGGAGATGTACCTGTCGGACCTGACGCCGGCCATGAAGCCTTCGGACGCATACGCACACATTGCCCAGCGCAAGACCGAGCGTGTGGAAATCGACCATCTGGAAGGCCGCATCACCGTGGGTCTGGTCACGCCTTACCCACCCGGCATTCCGCTGCTCATTCCTGGCGAAGTGTTCAACAAGAAGATCGTGGACTACCTCAAGTTCGCCCGCGAATTCGCCAAGCTGTGCCCCGGCTTTGAAACCGACATCCACGGCTTGGTGGAGGTGGAAGACGAGAACGGCCAGGTGCGCTTCTATGCCGACTGTGTGGCCGCCGAAGACAAGCCATCCAGGGCAGCGAAGACTCCGCGTGTCACGGCCGACAACATCGTGCAGCTGGGAGACGACGGCCCTTACGGCCGCACCATCTGAGACGAACAGCGTGGCGCGGTGAGCGCGCCAGCCGCTGCAAACGCTCCCTGGCGTGCCTCGGAGCGTTTTTTATTGGGGGTTTTGAGGCGAGGCAGGGGGCATGTCGAGCCGCACCCGCACAAAGCTCGCAAACCGGGGCAGGCCCCCGTCGTGTGTGCCTCGATAGCGGTAAGTCACCCAGCTGCCCAGCGGCGGCGGCTGGTCGCGGTCTGCGTCGGTCAGCCCGGCCCCGAGCTTGAAGCGCTGGCCTGTGGGCATCTCTACCAACAGGGCGCCCAGCCGCCCGGCGTGCTTGCCTTTGCCGGGCAGGTGGCCTACGACCAGGGCCTCCGCGTCGTCATGCGTCTTCAGCTTGATGAGGTCATCGCTGCGGCCTGATCGGTACAGCGAGCTGCTTTTGTGCAGCATCAGCCCCTCGCCACCCGATCGCACCGTGCGTTGCAACAGGGCCTGCAAGGCGGCATCGGTGGCCACACGTTGCTGTGGCACGGCCTGCACCCAGTCTTGCTGGATGGATGCGACCAGCGTTTTCAAGGCAGCCAGGCGTTCGTCAAACACACCGCCGTGGGCGGGCAGGTCAAACACCATGAAGCGCATCTGTCGCCACGCGGCATCGTCAGGTTGCTGTTGCCGGGTGGTGGACTGGGCATGGGCAAAGCGGCCACGCCCGGCCCACAGCTCGCCGTCCATGGGCGTGGTGGGCCAGCCTGCGGTAAACCACGCGGGTGCCGCCACGGTTTCGCCGCCGCGCGTGCGCAAGGTGTGCCCATCCCAATAGCCGCGCACGCCGTCGTATTTCTCGCTCACCCAGTAGTCGGCCAATGGCATTCCGGGGCGGTACACGTTGGCCAGCAACAGGGCGGGTGCATCGGCAGCCCATGCCGCAGGGGTGGACAGCGGGAGCAGGGGCGTGAGCGTGCCGAGGGGCATCAGGCCCAGCCAGGTCAGGCAGCGTCTGCGGTGCATCGTGGAAGTGTGTTGCTATCAAAAAAATAGCTGCTAGCGCTTGTTAAATAAACGCTAGCAGCCAATTTGATGTGGAGCCTGTTCAGCCCTGCGCAGTTTTACACCTGGTCTGCGCTCAGGCCTGCGGTCTGGCTGAAGCCGCCGTCCACGTAGGTGATTTCAGCCGTCATGCCGCTGGCCAGGTCGGACAGCAGGAAGGCCGCCACATTGCCCACGTCTTCAATGGTCACGTTGCGGCGCAAGGGTGAGGCGTCGGCCACGCGGCTCAATAGCTTGCCAAAGTCCTTGATGCCGCTGGCGGCCAGGGTCTTGATGGGGCCGGCGCTGATGCCGTTGGCGCGGATGCTGCGGCCGTCTTCGGTGCGGCCCACGGCTTCGGCCAGGTAGCGCACCGATGCTTCGAGGCTGGCCTTGGCCAGGCCCATGGTGTTGTAGTTGGGGATGGAGCGCAGCGCGCCCAGGTAAGACAGCGTCAGCAACGACGATTTGTCGTTCAGGTAAGGCAGGGCAGCCTTGGCCATGGCAGGGAAGCTGTAGGCGCTGATGTCATGCGCAATGCGGAAGTTCTCGCGCGAGAGGCCGTCCAGGAAGTTGCCGGCGATGGCTTCGCGGGGCGCAAAGCCAATGCCGTGCACAAACCCGTCGAATTTGGGCCAGACCTGGCTCAGGTCGGCAAACATGCGGGCAATCTGCTCGTCGCTGGCCACGTCGCAGTCAAACACCAGCTTGGAATTGAACTCGGCAGCGAACTCGGTGATGCGGTCCTTGAAGCGCTCACCCACGTAGCTGAAAGCCAGCTCGGCACCCTGTTCGTGGCAGGCCTTGGCAATGCCATAGGCGATGGAACGGTTGGACAGCACGCCGGTGATGAGCAGTTTCTTGCCGGTCAGAAAACCCATGTTTCTTCTCCTTCGGGGATGGGGGTGGGGCCCACGGGCTTAGCGCATAGGGGAATGCGCCAAGCGGTGCGGTGGCCAATGAACGTAGTGCAGAATTGTCTCATGCGGTTTTGGCTTACTTTTTTGCTGATGGGATGCGCGGCCCCTGCCTGGGCAGCGCACGCTTATGCCCTGTGGGGCGAGCCCAAATACCCTGCCGGGTTTGACCACTTTGCCTACGTGAACCCCGCCGCCCCCAAGGGCGGTGAGCTGCGTTTGGTGAGCAACCTGCGCGTGTCCACGTTCGACAAGTACAACCCCTTCACCATCAAAGGCAATGCGCCGGCCTACCTGTCGTCGCTGATGTTCGACTCTTTGCTGGTGGGTGCGCAAGACGAAACTGCCACCGGCTACGGTCTGCTGGCCGAAGATGTGGACGTGGCTGCCGATGGCCTGTCGGCGACCTTCCGCCTGCGGCCCGAGGCGCGCTTTCACAATGGCAAGCCGGTGCTGGCGCAGGACGTCAAGCACAGTTTCGACACCCTGGTGGGCCCATTCACCTCGCCCGCCTACAAAACCTTGCTAGCCGAGGTGGCCGGGGTGGACGTGGTGGACGACCGCACGGTGCGCTACCGCTTCAAGCTGCCCAACCGCGAGTTGCCCCTCACCGTGGGTGGCCTGCCGGTGTTCAGCCGCGACTGGGGGGTAGAAAACGGCAAGGCCAAGCCGTTCGATCAGGTGGTCACCGACATCCCGATTGGCAGCGGCCCTTACAAGATCGGCCCGGTGCAGTTTGGCAAAGACATCACCTACGTGCGTGACCCGCAATACTGGGCGCGCGATTTGAATGTGCGCAAAGGCACGGCCAACTTTGACCGCATCCTGGTCAAGATCTACAAAGACAGCACGGCACGGCTCGAGGCCCTGAAAGCGGGCGAGTTTGACCTGATGCGCTTTTTCAGCGCGGGCGACTGGGCCCGGCGCGTGAACGGCAAGAAGTTCGATACCGGCGAGCTGGTCAAGGGCGAGTTCAAGCACAAGCTGCCCGCAGGGTTTCAAAGCTACGTGCTCAACACCCGCCGCCCCTTCCTGCAGGACGTGCGCGTGCGCGAGGCGCTGGGCCTGGCGGTGGACTATGAATGGATGAACCGCCAGCTGTTCTACGGTGCCTACCAGCGGGTGAACGGCCTGTTTGGCAACACGGCCTGCGAAACCCGGGGCACCCCGTCGCCTGAAGAACTGGCGCTGATGGAACCCTGGCGCAAGCACATTCCCGCCGCAGCGTTTGGCCCTATGACGGTGCCACCGCGCACCGATGGAGATTCTTCCCTGCGTGCCAACCTTCGCCGGGCCCAGGCCTTGCTCAAGGAAGCAGGCTGGGAGGTGCGCGACGGTGCCCTGCGCAACGCCCAGGGCCAGGCCATGGTGCTGGAATACATGGACAGCAACGAAGGCGGCGTGCGCACCGTCACGCCCTGGATGCGCGCGCTGGAGAAGCTCGGCATCACGCTCAAGTTCCGCTCGGTGGACTTTGCCCTGTACCAGCAGCGGCTGCAGAAGTTTGACTTCGACATTACCTCCATGGCCTACCAGGGCACCAACAACCCGGGCCAGGAGTTTGCTGACATGTTTGGCAGCGCGGCGGCCGACATGGAAGACTCCGGCAACTTCCCCGGCGTGAAGAACCCTGCGGTGGACGCGATGATCAAGGCCATGACGTCGGCCAAGACCGAGGCGCAACTGCTGCCCGCCTGCCATGCGCTCGAACGCATCATTGCCCACAGCCACTACCTGATTCCGCAGTGGACGGCGGGCACGCACCGCATGGCCTACAACGCATGGCGGCTGGCGCGGCCGGACGCCATGCCGCCCTACGCCAGTGGCGAGGGCTGGGCGATCGACACGTGGTGGGCGCGCAACCCGCCGCAGACGGCGCCTGACAAGAAGTGAGAAGCAGCGCAGCGTTTGCCTCCAGCGCCTTCTTGCCCCACAGCCCAACGCTCGGATTTCACCCAACCAGCCCATGTTTGCCTACATCCTCAAACGTTTTTTGCTGATGTTTCCCACCCTGCTGGGCGTGCTGCTGCTCACCTTTGTGGTGGTGCAGTTCGTGCCCGGCGGCCCGGTGGAGCAGTACATGGCCGAAGCCAAGGCCGGGATGGCTGGCGGCGGCGGTGCCGAAGGCGGCGGCATGGGCTACCGCGGCGCGCAGGGGGTGGATCCCAAGCGGCTGGAGCAGATCAAGGCGCTGTACGGCTTCGACAAACCTGCGCACGAGCGTTTCTTTCAGATGCTGGGCCAGTTCGCACGGTTTGACCTGGGCCGCAGCTTCTTCCAGAACAAGGATGTGTGGCAGCTGGTGAAAGAGAAGCTGCCGGTCTCCATCAGCCTGGGCCTGTGGACCTTCTTCATCAGCTACCTGGTGGCCGTGCCGCTGGGCGTGGCCAAGGCGGTGCGGGCGGGCTCGCGGTTTGACCTGGTCACCACCTTGCTGGTGCTGGTGGGCTATGCCATTCCGGGCTTTGTGCTGGGCGTGGCGCTGCTGGTGGTGTTTGGCGGGCAGTTGCAGTGGTTTCCGCTGCGCGGGCTCACCTCGGCCAACTGGGAAGAACTGTCGATGTGGGGCAAGGTGACGGACTACCTCTGGCACATCGCCTTGCCCATTACGTCGATGGTGCTGGGCAGCTTTGCCGTCACCACCATGCTTACCAAAAATGCCTTTTTGGAAGAGACCCGCAAGCAATACGTGCTCACCGCCCGTGCCAAGGGGCTGAGCGACCGGCAGGTGCTGTGGAAGCATGTGCTGCGCAATGCGCTCATCCCCATCATCACCGGTTTTCCGGCGGCGTTCATTGGTGCGTTCTTCACAGGTTCGCTGCTGATCGAGACGCTGTATTCCCTCGACGGTCTGGGCCTGCTCAGCTACGAAAGCGTGATCCGCCGCGACTACCCGGTGGTGCTGGGCACCCTGTATTTGTTCACGCTGATCGGCTTGGTGACCAAGCTGGTGAGCGACCTGTGCTACGTGTGGGTAGACCCCCGCGTGAAGTTTGATTGAAAGACTCGTAATGCCCTCGACGCACACGCTCCCCGCACCTTTGTCCCTTGAGGGGATAGAGCGCACCGTGCACCTGCTACAAGCTCAATTGCCTGGGCTGTTGGCGGTGTATGCCTTTGGCAGCCGGGTGCACGGTGTGGCAACGCCCCAGAGTGATTTGGACTTGGCAGTCCTGGTGGCTGGTTACGCCGATGTGCACCAGCTGTGGAGCTTGTCGGGCGAGTTGGCTGATGTGGCCGGTTGTCCTGTCGATTTGCTGGATTTGCGTGCTGCTTCCACCGTGATGCAGTACCAGGTCATCACGCAGGGCGTGCGCTGGTGGGCCAGAGATGCCCAGGCGGCTATTTTTGAGAGCGCTGTCCTGAGTGATAAGACTGAGCTGGATGCTGCACGGACTGGCTTGCTGGCGGACATTCAACAGCGTGGGAGCGTGTATGGTGGATGACGTTCTGATTAACAAGGCCGCAACGATTGAGCGCTGCGTGCAGCGCGCGCGCGAAGAGTATTTCAGTGACCCCGCCAGTTTTGCCACCAATTTCAGCCGCCAGGACGCCGCAATTTTGAACATCCAACGCGCCTGTGAGGCCGCGTTGGACATGGGGCAGCACCTGATCCGGCGTGACCGGTTGGGCGTTCCGCAAAGTGCGCGGGATGTGTTTGCTCTGCTGGCCCGTGCAGGCCGGATTGAACAGGAGCTGGCTGCAGGCTTGCAGCGCATGGTGGGCTTTCGCAACATTGCGGTGCACGATTACCAGAGCCTGCAACTGCCCATCACTGTCGCCATCATTGAAAAGCACCTGGACGAATTTTTGCAGTACAGCAAGGCCCTCTTGCTGCACGACGCTGTGTGACTTTGGAAGACGAAGCAACCATCCGCACCATGGGTTCCACCACACCTTCTTTACCCGCTGCATCTGACAGCGCTGCATCCGCTTCACTGTCGCCCTCCCGCCGCGCCTGGCTGCGTTTCAAGCGCAACCGGCAGGGTTACTGGAGCCTGTGGCTGTTTTGCGCACTGGTACTGGTCAGCCTGTGTGCCGAACTGGTCAGCAACGACAAGCCCCTGATCGTGCGCTATGAAGGGCAAACCTACTTCCCCATGCTGCGGGACTATTCCGAAAAAACCTTCGGGGGCGACTTTGACACGCCCACCGATTACCTCGACCCCTTCATCCAGCAGCGGCTGAGTGCTGATGGCAACTGGGCGCTCTACACCCTGAACCGCTACGGTCCCAACACGCTCAACTACTTTGCCAAGTCGCCCAACCCCTCGGCCCCCACGGCCGACAACTGGCTGGGCACCGACGACCGGGGGCGGGACCTGCTGGCGCAATTGCTCTATGGTTTTCGGGTGAGCGTTCTGTTCGGGCTGGCGCTCACGGCCACGGGCGTGGTGCTGGGCGTGGTCACTGGCGCCATCCAAGGCTTTTTTGGGGGCAAGACGGACCTGGCCTTTCAGCGCTTCATCGAGATCTGGGGCTCCATGCCCGAGCTGTATCTGCTCATCATCTTCAGCGCGGTGTTTGCGCCCAGCATTGCGCTGCTGCTGATTTTGCTGAGCCTGTTTGGCTGGATGGGCCTGTCGGACTATGTGCGTGCCGAATTTCTGCGCAACCGCCAGTTGGACTACGTGAAGGCGGCCCGCGCACTGGGCGTGGGCAACTGGCACATCATCTGGCGCCACATCCTGCCCAACAGCCTCACGCCGGTGGTCACCTTCCTGCCGTTTCGCATGAGCGCGGCCATCCTCGCGCTCACCTCGCTCGACTTTCTGGGCCTAGGCGTGCCACCCGGCACCCCCAGCCTGGGCGAGCTGCTGAGCCAGGGCAAGAACAGCATCGACGCCTGGTGGATTTCGCTCTCCACCTTTGCGGTGCTGGTGGTCACCTTGCTGCTGCTGACCTTCATGGGCGATGCCTTGCGCGATGCTCTGGACCCACGAAAGGCCGACAAGTGATGCAGGCACACAGCACAACCCCCGCCACCCCTTTGCTGCAGGTGCGTGACCTGCAGGTTCGCTTTGGCGCCAAGTCGGTGGTGCGTGGCGTGGGCTTCGAGATTGCACGGGGCGAAAAGCTGGCGCTGGTGGGCGAGTCTGGCTCGGGCAAGACGATCACCGCGCTCAGCCTGCTGCGCCTGCTGGGTGATGCAGCGGTGGAGGGCCAGGCCCTGTTTGCCGGGCGCGACCTGCTGCAGCTTTCCGAGCGTGAAATGCGCGGCGTGCGCGGTGGAGACATTGCCATGGTCTTCCAGGAGCCCATGACCGCGCTCAACCCGCTCATGACCATCGGCCAGCAGATCGCCGAGATCTTGATACTAAAAAAGGGTTTGACCGGCGCAGAATGTGCGCAAGCAGCTATTGAATTGCTAGCAAAAACCGGCATTCCTGAGCCTGCCAGGCGCGCGGGCAGCTTTCCGCACCAGCTTTCGGGCGGGCAGCGCCAGCGCGCCATGATTGCCATGGCCCTGGCCAGCGAACCCCAACTGCTGCTGGCCGACGAGCCCACCACCGCGCTGGATGTGACGCTGCGCGGGCAGATTCTGGATTTGCTCTCCGACTTGCAACGCCAGACCGGCATGGCCGTGCTGCTCATCACGCACGATTTGAACCTGGTGCGCCGCTTTGCCGACCGCGTGGCGGTGATGGAGCAGGGCGTGCTGGTAGAGCAGGGCGCTGTGGCCGAGGTGTTCGCCAACCCGCAGCACCCCTACACGCGCCGCCTGATCACCAGCCAGCCCCGGCGCGATGTGGTGGAGGCGGCCCCGCCCGCAGGTACACCGCCCGTAGTGCAAGCGCGCCAGTTGCGCGTGGCGTACCCCACGCCGCTGCCGGGCGTGCGCGGCTGGTTCAAGAAGGGCGAGTTTGTGGCCGTGCAGGGTGCCGATCTGCAATTGCTGCCGGGGCAGACGCTGGGCGTGGTGGGCGAATCGGGCTCGGGCAAGTCCACCCTGGCGCAGGCCATCCTGGGCCTGCTGCCGTCGCAGGGCGATCTGCAGGTCAACAGCCAGGCCTGGCAGCAGCCAGCCACCCGCAACACACCCGCCAACCAGGCACTGCGCAAGCGGGTGCAGGTGGTGTTCCAGGACCCGTTCTCGTCGCTCTCGCCGCGCCTCACGGTCGAAGAAATCGTGGGCGAGGGGCTGCTGGTGCATGAACCCGGCATCCACACTGCCGAGCGCCGCACCCGCGTGGAAGCCGCCCTGGCCGAGGTGGGCCTGACGGAGGCGCAGTTCCCTGGCCTGCTCGCGCGCTACCCGCATGAATTTTCAGGCGGCCAGCGCCAGCGCCTGGCCGTGGCCCGCGCCCTCATCGTGCAGCCCCAGGTGCTGGTGCTGGACGAGCCCACCAGCGCCCTCGATGTCACCATCCAGCAACAGGTGCTGGCCTTGCTGCAGCGCCTGCAGCGAGAGAAGGGCCTGAGCTACCTGCTCATCACGCACGATGTGGAGGTCATCCGCGCCATGGCGCACGACGTGCTTGTGATGAAGGACGGTGCCATCGTGGAATGCGGCCCGGTGGAAGCGGTGCTGAACCGCCCTGAGCACCCCTACACGCAAAAGCTGGTGGCTGCGGCGACGGTGCCGGGCTGACGGCTTGGCCCGTACGGGCAAAAAGCTGCGGCGTCTCAATGCATTCTTAAGACTGCGCGTGTAGCCTTCAGGGTTTTGCGGTACCTGGGTTGCAACCTATGAATTTCAACGAACTGGACGACACCGAAGACACCGAGCACACGCCGCAAGAGCGTGCCGCTGCCGCCTCGCGCAGCACCTGGGTCAGCGTGGTGGTCAACCTGGTGCTGTCCACCGTGCAGATCGTGGTGGGGGTGTGGGCCAAATCGCAGAGCTTGATTGCCGATGGCATCCACTCTCTGTCCGATCTGGTGGCCGATTTTGTGGTGCTGTTTGCCAACCACCACTCGCAAAAAGACGCGGACGAAGACCACCCCTACGGGCACCAGCGGTTTGAAACCGCTGCATCTTTGGTGTTGGGCTTGCTGCTGCTCGCCGTGGGCGTGGGCATGGTCTGGTCTGCGGTGGTGAAGCTCGAAAACCCCGAATCCGTGCCCCAGGTGCACTCGGTGGCGCTGTGGGTGGCGGGCGTCGCGCTGGTGGGCAAGGAAGTGCTGTTTCGCTACATGCTGGCAGTGGCCAAAAAGGTCAAGTCGAGCATGCTGGTGGCCAATGCGTGGCATGCGCGCTCGGATGCGGCCTCGTCGCTCGTCGTGGGCGTGGGCATTGCGGGTAACCTGGCCGGTTACCCCATCCTGGACCCGATAGCCGCGCTGATCGTGGGCTTCATGGTGGGCAAGATGGGCTGGGAATTTGGCTGGGACGCCATGCACGACCTGATGGACCGCGCGGTGGATGAGCAGGAGGTGCAGGCCATTCGCCAGACCTTGCTGGACACCCCCGGCGTGGCTGGCGTGCACGATGTGCGCACCCGAAAGATGGGCGACATGGTGGTGGTGGTGGATGCCCACCTGGAGGTGGACGCCCAGATCACCGTGGAAGAGGGGCACGACATTGCGGTGGAAGCCCGCCAGCGCGTGATGCAGCGCCACCGGGTGCTCAACCTGATGACCCATGTGGACCCCTGGCGCAAACCAGACCGGGACCACACCGTCCAGCCCAGGTAGCGCAGCGGGCCGGACGCGGGGGCTTTACTTCGCAGCAGCCTGGGCTTGCTGCGTCTTTTTGTAGACCTCCATCACCGTCGCAAAATCACGCTCGAAATTCACGGGCAGCATGGTGTCGTTGCCGGGCAGCAACTGCTTGAGCTTGGGCGAGAAGCTGTAGGCGTACGAGCATTTCTGCACGCGGTTTTGCACATCGGGCGATGCCGATTTGCCCAGCGTCCAGGTCTCGGTCATGAAGGGGGCGCTTTCCCACAGCGTGCGAATGCTTGAACCCTTCACGTCACCCTTGAGCACCATGCGCTGGTACAGGTCGCTGGCCACGGCGGCGGCGGGGTAAAAGCCGTGCATCACGCCCGTTACCGAGCGTTCGTGCCCGTTGGAGAAAACCACTTCGTAGTTCTTGTCCGGCACCAGCCCAATGGCCGGGAACAGCGCGCGCGGCGCCAGGTTGCCCGAGTTGGAGGTGGGTGTGGAGTGGGCAATCTTCTTGCCGATCAGGTCCTTGGGTTCCTTGTAGGGGCTGTCTACCCGCGCAATCAGGATCAGGTGGTAAGAGTTGCGCTTGCCCGATGCCTTGTTGCCCGGCACAGCGAACGGCGTGGGCTGGCCTGCGGCCACCAGCTGCGGCACCAGGCCAGGGTTGACCTGGGCCAGTTGCACCTTGCCCGACGTGATGCCATCGATCAGCTCTTTTTCGCCCAGCAGGTCGATGTTGGAGCTGCGCTCCAGCGATTCGCCATGCTGGTTCTGCAAGTCCAGGTTGCCGCAGCGTGCCAAGTGGTTGAAGTAGTCGCCCCACAGCAGCATGGTCTCGGCCCGCGCATATGTCTTGGGCATGGCCACCACAGCTTTTCGCGGGGGCTGCTGGCGAAGTTGGGGGCCGGGCTGGCTGCAGCGGCGCGCGCCTGGGCGGCTGCGTTGTTGTTCTGTGCCACGGCAGTGCCCAGCACCGTGCCAGCGCCTGCCAAAAGCACCACCCAGCGTGCATTACGTCCCATGTCGTTCCTTCCTGAAGATGTGAAAACAGTTTCCAAGACCCGGGCAGGAGCAGAGCATCTGCTCCGCGGCCTTCGATAGACCGCCTGCACCCATCACCGCGCCCTGGGGCTGGATGCGTGCAGAAGGGCCCAAACCGGCAAAGCATGCAGGAAAATTGTTGCAAAAACGTCAACTTTGTGACGTTTCAATGACGCAGGAGCGACATCGCCGCCCCAAGCCAAGGTGCTAGCAGCGTCTTTGAACAGAGGTTCAGCGCTTCTTTTTCTTGTGGCTGGGATGTGGGGCCACCTTGGCCGGTGCGCCCAGGGCGGCGCGGGCCAGGGTGTCGGCGGCGCTGTTGCGGTGGCGCGGAATCCACTGCCACTGCACGCTGTCAAAGCGCGCCAGCCAGGCGCGTGCGCTGTCAAACAGCTCGGCCAGCCGGGCAATCGGGGCAGCGGGACGCTGGCCTGGTTGCAGCGGCTGCAATTGCTCGATGAGGAGGCTGCTGTCGCTGCGCACGGCAATCGCGCGTGCGCCCAGGGCGTGGGCTTGCTGCAGCGCGGCCATCAAGGCGCGCAGTTCGGCCTCGTTGTTGCAGCCCACCAGGCTGCTGCTGTGCGACAGGGCGTGCTGCTGCCCATCGGGGGCCAGCAGCGTGGCACCCAAGCCCATGCGGCCAGGATTGGGAATGGCGCTGCCATCGCAGTGGATGACCCACAGCCCCGGCGGCGCGGGCTGCGCTACGGGCAAAGCGGCGGTATGGGTCATGCAGGCATGAGGGCGGCAGCGCTGGGCTGGGTCAGCGGTAAAACGCCTCGACGGTGCCCTTGAGCTTGATCAGCAGGGGCTGGCCCTTGCGGTCCACCGTCTTGCCAGCGGGCACTTTGACCCAGCCTTCGCTGACGCAGTATTCCTGCACATCAAAACGTTCCTTGCCGTTGAAGCGGATGCCAATGTCGTGCTCGAACACGGCGGCATTGTGGTGCGGGCTGCGCGGGTCGGACGAGAGGTGGTCGGGCAGGGCGGGTGCAGAGGTTGCGTCGGTCATGGGAGCCTGGTGCAGAAGAAATGCTAAGGGCCAAGATTCTCGCGGATTTACCCACCCGTTGGGCCCTTGGGGCTGCTGGGCCGGGGCGAGTGTGCTTGGGTGTGAGCGATGTTTTTCATCAAAATGCCCTGTAGCGCCCGCCATTAAAGCGCTAGCAGCTATTGAGTTTGTAGCAAGCGGCGCAGGCACTGCCTAGCCTGGCCGAGGCCGCCGCGCCACCATCCATTCGTACAGCGACTGCGCCGCGATCGACAGGCTCTGGTCGCGACGCCGCACCAGATAGATCTGCCTTTGCAAACCCGGCAACTGCAGCGGGCGGGTGACCACGCCGGGCTGCTGAAAGTGAAACAGCGTGAGCGCTGGCACCACGCTGATGCCCAGGCCCGCGCGCACCATGCCGGTCACCGTGGCCAGTTGCTCCACCTCCATCAGCGTGCGCATGGCCTGCGGGCGAAAGGCCGCCTCCAGGTACTGGCGCACGCTGCTGTGGCGTGCCAGGTGGATGAACGGGTAGCCCGCCAAGTCGGCCACCGCCAGCGGCTTTCTGCGCCGCGCCAGCGGGTGGGCGTCGGGGCACACCAGGTGAAAGCCATCGCTGCAAAACGGCTCGGCCTGCAGTGCGGGTGTGTCGGCGCGGATGGCGGCCAGGGCAAAGTCGGCCGTGCCGCTGGCCACGCGGTCAATGCAGGGCTCCGACAGCACATCGGCAATGTCCACCGCAATGCCGGGGTGGGCTTGCTGGTAGCTGGCCAGCACCTGCGGCAGCCAGCCCGCTGCCAGCGATGGCAGCAGCGCCACGCCCACGCGGCCGCGTTGCAGCGTCACGGCATCACGCAGGGCCGCCACGGCGGCGCGCATCTCGGCGCGAATGCGGTGGGCCGATTCGAGAAAGTTCACCCCCTCGGGCGTCAAATCCACATGCCGTGTGCTGCGGTCAAACAGGCGCGCGCCCAGGGCATCTTCCAGCGCCTTGATCAGCGCGCTGAACGCGGGCTGCGACAAATGGCACTGCATGGCCGCGCGGGTAAAGCTGCGGTGCTCGGCCAGCGCCACAAACGCATCGAGCTGGCGGGTGGAAAGGGCGGGGTTCTCATTCATTTGTTTAGCAGATGGATTGATTGCAACAATCGATTTCACAGAATAGCGCAGCCTGCGTACATTGCGCCGCAGGAGACAGCGACTGATGTCACAACACATACCCCACCTGCGCATTGGCTGCGCGGCAGGCTTTTCGGGCGACCGCACCGATGCCGCTGCGCCCGTGGTGCAGGCCCTGATTGCCAGCGGCCAGCCTGCCGTGCTGATTTTTGAAACCCTGGCCGAGCGCACCCTGGCGCTGGCCCAACTGGCCCGCCGCACCCAGCCCGATGCAGGCTATGAGCCGCTGCTGGTGGATTTGCTGCAGCCCGTGCTGGCCGACTGCCTGGCGCATGGCGTGCGCATCGTCAGCAACTTTGGCGCGGCCAACCCTGCGGGCGCAGCAAGGCGCATTCACCAACTGGCGGCTGCGCTGGGCCTGCGCGCCCCGCGCATAGCGGTGGTGCAGGGCGACGACCTGAGCGGCCCCCATCACCGGGCGCTGCTGGAGCGTGCCCTGGGCCCCGCCATGCCCACCGAGCCCATCGTCAGCGCCAACGCCTACATCGGCGCGCAGGCCATTGCCGATGCGCTGCGCGCCGGGGCCGAGATCGTGGTCTGCGGCCGCGTGGCCGACCCATCGCTGGTGCTGGGCCCGGCCATGGCGCACTACGGCTGGGCGGCCGACGACTGGAACCGCCTGGCCCGCGCCACCATGGCGGGCCATTTGCTCGAATGCGGCGCGCAAGTCACCGGCGGCTACTTTGCCGACCCCGGCTACAAAGATGTGCCCGGCCTGGCCACGCTGGGCTACCCCATTGCCGAGATCGACCCCGACGGCCACTGCACCATCACCAAGCCCGCAGGCACCGGCGGCTGCATCAACGAGCGCACGGTGAAAGAGCAGCTGCTGTACGAGCTGCACGACCCCGCTGCCTACCTGACCCCTGATGTGGTGGCCGACATCACCGCCGCGCAGGTGCTGCCCGTGGGGCCCGATGCCGTGCGGCTGGAAGGCGTGTGTGGCCATCCGCAGCCGCCCACGCTCAAGGTGAATGTGTGCTTTGAATCTGGCTGGTTTGCCGAAGGCGAAATCTCTTACGCAGGCCCCCGCGCCGAGGCCCGCGCCCGACTGGCAGGCCAGGTGCTGCGCGAGCGGCTGCAGGGCCTGGGCCCCGTGCGCGTGGACCTGATTGGCGTGACCAGCGTGCTGGGCGACGACGCCAGCACCTGGCTGGATGCGCCCGCTGCGGGCCTGGACGAAGCCCGCGATGTGCGCCTGCGCGTGGCCCTGCAGCACCGCGACCACGCCAGCGCCCAGCGCCTGGTGCGCGAGGTGACGGCCCTCTACACCTGCGGCCCCGCAGGCGGCGGCGGTGTGCGCACCGCCATGCGCCCGCGCCTGGGCACCGTGTCGTGCCTGGTGCCGCGCAGTGCCGTGGTCACCGGCTACCAGATGTGGAATGAAGGAGGCCTGCAGTGACCGACACGCGCAATGCCGAGGCCGCCCCCATGCTCACCGTTCCGCTGTATCGCCTGGCCCACAGCCGCACCGGCGACAAGGGCAACCGCTCCAACCTCAGCGTCATCGCCTGGCACCCCGCGCTGTGGGATGTGCTGGTGCAGCAAGTGACCGAAGAGGCCGTAGCCCGCCACTTTGCCGCCCGCCAACCCAGCCGCGTCGCCCGCTACCTGCTGCCCCAGCTGCACGCCATGAACCTGGTGCTGGACGACGTGCTGGACGGCGGCGTGAACGACGCTCTCAACCTCGACAGCCACGGCAAAACGCTGAGCTACTGGCTGCTGTCGTTGCCTGTGCAGGTGCCCGCTGCGCTGCGCCAGCACCTAGCCGGGCCTGCGACGTGATGCCCCCCGTTTTCGTTTGACATGACCCATAGAACAGAAGGAGACAACATGCCCGCCAACCGCTTTGCCTTGACCCGACGCCATGCGCTGACTGCCGCCGCCGGTGCCCTGATGGCCTTGTCCATCACCGCGCCCGCTGCCGCCCAAACCTTTCCGGCCAAGCCCATCACCTTTGTGGTGCCGTTTGCCGCAGGCAGCGCTACCGATCAGCTGGCCCGCGCCATCGGCCAGTCCATCACCAACGACACCAAGCAGGCCGTGGTGGTGGACAACAAGGCCGGTGCCAGCGGCATGATCGCCGCCGCCGCCGTGGCCAAGGCCGCGCCCGATGGTTACACCATTCTTATCACCACCAACACCACGCACGCTGCCAACGAGCACCTGTACAAAAAGCTCTCGTACGACCCGGTGAAAGACTTCGCGCCTATCACTGGCCTGGGCAAGGGCGGGCAGGTGCTGGTGGTCAACCCCGCATCGCCGCACAAGAGCGTGGGCGACCTGGTGGTCTTTGCCAAGAAGAACCCCGGCAAGCTGACCTTTGGCAGCGGCAGTGCATCGAGCCGCGTGGCGGGCGAAATGTTCAAGCAGCTCGCGGGCGTGGACATCCTTCATGTGCCGTACAAGAGCAACCCGTTTGCCATCACCGACCTGCTGGCCGGGCAGATCGATTTGATGATCACCGACACCTCCACCGGCATGCCGCAAATCACCGCAGGCAAGCTGCGGGCGCTGGGCTATTCCACGCAAAAGCGCAGCGCGCAGTTGCCCGAGGTGCCCACCATCGACGAAGCGGGCGTCAAGGGCTACGACATGGGCTACTGGTTTGCCGCCTACGCCCCTGCAGGCACGCCCGCTGCCGTGGTCACCCGCCTGAACGAGCTGATGCAGGCCGCCACCAAGAGCGCCACGGCCAAGTCGTTCTTCGACATGTCCGGCTCTGAGGCCTGGACCACCACCCCCGCCGACCTGGCCAAGTTCCAGGCCGCCGAGACCCTGAAGTGGGGCAAGGTGATCAAGGCCGCCGGGATTGAGGCGGAGTGAGTGCCGCTGGCAGGTTTTAGGTAAAAAATGCCTGCAGCGCTTATTGGATAAGCGCAGGCAGCTATCAATAGCGTAGCAAAAAGGGCCGTGGCAGGCGGGCGGGCGCTACCACGGCACCCCTTCAAACCGCTGCACCAAAAAGTCCAGCAGCGCTCGCACCGCAGGTGACAAGTGCCTGCGCGAGGGGTACAGCGCATAGATCGTCATCACCGGCAGATCCCAGCCAGGCAGCACCGCCTGCAACTCGCCACTGCGCAGGTACGGGTTCACGAGGTAGGTGGGCTGCAGCGCAATGCCGCCACCCGCCAGGGCCGCGCGCATCAGCGTCGTGGCCTCGTTGGCGCTGAAGGGGCTCGTTACGCTCACGCGCTCCACCACATCGCCCCGTGAAAGCTGCCACACGCTTTTGCCAAAGTTGGCGTAGCTCAGGCAGCGGTGCCGGGCCAGGTCGGCGGGCTGCTGCGGGGTGCCATGGGCGGCCAAGTAGGCGGGCGATGCGACCAGCACCGAATCGCACTGCGCCAGCGGGCGGCCAATCAGCATCGAGTCCGGCTCGGCGCTGATGCGGATGGCCAGATCAATGCGCCGCTCCACCAGGTTCAATGAGCCCTCGCTCGCGTCCAGGTCAATCTTGAGCTGCGGGTGCCGGGCCAGAAAGTCGGCAATCGCCGCGCCCAGCTGGGCATAGGCAAACGACACGCTGCACGTCAGCCGCAGCTGGCCGCGCAGCTCGCCCTCGGCGGTGGTGGCGGTTTCTTCTTCCAGGTCGGTGGTCAGCGCCAGCATCTGCTGGCAGCGGCGCAGCGCCAGCTCGCCCGCGTCGGTCAGCGTCACGCTGCGGGTGGTGCGCTGCAGCAGGCGGGCCTGCAGCCACTGCTCCATCTCGGCCACATAGCGCGTCACCATCGCGCGCGACATATCGAGCTTGTCGGCGGTGGCGCTGAAGCTGCCGCTGGTGGCCACTTCGGCAAACACGCGCATGGCGGTCAGGCGGTCCATAGTCTGCTTATTTGTTCTATTGATGAAATAAATATGCGCGAATTATCGGGTTTATTAGATCGAATGGCGCAAATAAACTTTCTCCCATCCTTCAAACACCCCTTGGAGAAAACACCATGTTCCGCACCACCCTCATCGCCGCCACCCTGTCCATCGCCTTCGCTGGCGCCCATGCCGCGCAGCCCTTGCAGGTCAAGGTCTACAACGCCGATGGCAACAGCTTCAACGTCAACTCCACCCTGGTCTATGGCGAAAAAGAAGCCATGGTGATTGACGCTGGCTTTACCCGTGCCGACGCGTTGCGCATCGCTGCCAATGTGCTCGACAGCGGCAAGGAACTCAAAACCATCTACGTGAGCCAGGCCGACCCTGACTACTACTTTGGCGTGGAGACCGTCAAGGAAATCTTCCCCAAGGCCGAGGTGGTGACCACCCCCGCCGTGCTGGCAAAGATCAACGCCAAGCTGGCAGGCAAGATCGCCTTCTGGGGCCCCAAGATGGGCGCCAACGCACCCCGCACCCCCGTGCTGCCCAAGGCCATCAGCGGCAACACGCTGACGGTGGATGGCCAGACGGTGGAGATCCGTGGCGCCACAGGCGCACTGGGGCACCGCCCATACGCGTGGATTCCATCCATCAAGGCCGTGGTGGGCAACATCGGCGTGTTCGGCACCAACATGCATGTGTGGACGGCCGACACCCAGACCGTGGCCGAGCGCAGTGCCTGGGTGGCCCAGCTCGACGAAATGGCTGCCCTGCAGCCCGCCATGGTCGTGCCTGGCCACATGCCCGCAGGCACGGCGCTGGACGTGACCAACGTGACCTACACCAAGGGCTACCTGCAAGCGTTCGAGAAGAACGCCGCTGCCGCCAAGAACAGTGCCGAACTCATCGACGCCATGAAAAAGGCCTACCCCGCCGCCCCTATGGGCCTGTCGCTGGACATCGGCGCCAAGGTGAACAAGGGCGAGATGAAATGGTGAGACCGGCCACAAGTTCACGCCCCACGGGGCTCTTGCAACCGCTTTGATTACCAGAGACACACGCCCATGACCACGCCCTCCATCACGGTGACCTATCTGTTCGACCCCTTGTGCGGCTGGTGCTACGCCGCAGCACCTGCGCTCAATTACCTGCAGGGCGTGGAGGTCATTGAGGTGGCACTCGCACCCACCGGCCTGTTCGCTGGCGCGGGCGCACGTCCCATGGACGCGCAATTTGCCGCCTATGCCTGGGCCAACGACCAGCGCATCCAGCAGCTCACCGGCCAGCCTTTCACGCGCGCATACCGCGACCACATCCTCGGTGCTGCCAACCGGCGTTTTGATTCCAGCCCCGCCACGCTGGCTCTGACCGCCGTGGCCCAGACTGCGCCTGACCGTGAACTGGAAGCCTTGCACGCCCTGCAGCATGCACGCTATGTGGAAGGCCGCGACACCGCAGAGCCCGAGGTGCTGGCGGATCTGTTGCGTGCTTTGGGCCTGGCCGATGCTGCTGGGTTGACGCTGGCGCCAGATGCCGCGCTGCACAGCTTGGTGGTCGAGCGCGTGGCCCGCGCACAGGCCACGTTGCGCGCCGTGAGCGCACGGGGTGTGCCACAACTGGTGGTGGGGCAGGGCGGTGCGCTGCGGTTGATCGGAAGCGATGAGCTGCTGGGGCCGCGCGAGAAACTGCGGGATCACATCCTGGCGGCCTGACGCCCCGAGCGGAAGGCGGTGCTCAGGTCTTAGGTGATAGTTCGCCCCGTCGCCCCAAGGTCCGCACCATCTGCTCATACATCGCATCCACGGCCGGTGAGCGTATCGACACCTTGCTGCGCAGCACCGCCACATTCATCGATGCCAGCGGCGGCAGGTCAAACTCCACCGGCAGGTTCTGCAAGATCTGCAAATGGGCTGGGGCGCTGCACCGCGTGAGCACGGCCACCGCCAGGCCGCTTTCCACCGCAGCCAGCTGCCCGACCAGGCTGGAGCTGTGGTAAACGATGCGGTAGGCCCGGCGCCGCGCCGCCAGCGCAGACAACGTGGCCTGCCGCGCCATGCTGGCCGATTCATACACCGCAATCGGCAGTGGGTCGCGCCGCCACACCTCGTACTGCGCGGAGCCCACCCAGACCAACGGTTCGTCAAACAGAAAATGCCCCCGCTGCGGCTTGTCGCGCGAGATGAGGGCCAAGTCCAGCTCGCCTTTCACCACACGCGGGATCAGTGACGTGGACTGCTCGCAGGTCAGCTCAATCTCCACCCCCTGGTAACGGTGCGCAAAGCTGCGCAGCACCGGCGTGAGGTAGGCGCTGGCGTAGTCGTCCGGCACCCCCAGCCGCACCCGGCCTGCCAGCTGGGGGCCAAACAGCGCGGCATGCGCCTCGGCCTGCAAGTCCAGCACACGGCGTGCGTACGACAGCAGCTCGGCCCCGGCAGGCGTTACCTCCAGGTGGCGCGGCCCGCGCAGCAGCACCGGGCGGCCCAGCGCCGTCTCCAGCTTCTTGATCTGCATGCTCACGGCCGACTGCGAGCGGTGCACCAGTGGCGCTGCACCCGAGAGCGAGCCTGCATCCACCACCGCCAGAAAGGCGCGCAGCCAGTCGATCTGAAAGTCTGGGTAGTTCATGGGCGGTTGGCTTTGAATTCGTTTATCGAATGGTAGCTGTTCGATTTATCCGTTTTACAGGCTGGCCGCAAAGCCTGAGCATCGGCGGCATGAATCACTCCCCATCCCGCGCCACGGCAACAGCGCCCCTTGCCGCCAAACCGCTGCCCGCCAACAGTAGCACCCGCGAGCGCGACGGCCAATGGCTGCTGATTGCTGGTGGTGTGCTGCTGGGCACCATCGGCGTGTTTGTGGAAGAGGCGGGCCAGCACCCACTGGTCACCGTCTGGTTTCGCTGTGCATTTGGCGCACTGGCGCTGCTGGCGTGGTGCCTGGGCACGGGGCGGGGGCGCGAGCTTCTGCTCAGCGGCAAAGCCCGCTGGCTGGCCTGTGCCACGGGCGTGCTCATGGTGCTGAACTGGGCGCTGTTCTTTGCGGCCATCCCGCGCACCTCCATCGCCGTGGCCACGGTCATCTTTCACATCCAGCCCATCTGGGTCATCGTGTTTGGCGCGCTGTTTTTGCGCGAGGCGATCTCGCTCCTGCAATGGGTGGCCACGGTGGCCGCGCTGGCGGGCCTGGTGCTGACCACCGGGCTGCTCGATGGCGCAGCCGCTGCTGCCGCCGCAAGCCACAGCCCAGGCTATCTGGCCGGTGTGCTGATGTGCCTGGGCGGATCGCTCTGCTACGCGGGCGTCACGCTGCTGGCCAACACGCAAAAGGCCATCAGCCCCTATGCCATGGCGCTGTGGCAGTGCCTGGTGGGGGCGGTGGCGCTGGCCTGGGCCCCTTGGGTGCTGGGCTGGCCCCCGCTGGGCGCCGCCTGGGGCTGGTTGCTGGGCCTGGGCGTGCTGCACACGGGGCTGGCCTATGTGGTGCTGTTTGCGGGCATGGCGCGCCTGGGGTTGGGTCGCATTGCAGTGCTGCAGTTTGTGTACCCGCTCACTGCGGTGCTGGTGGATTGGGCCGTGTATGGCCGCACACTCAGCCCCGTGCAGTTGGCGGGCGTGGGGTTGATGGCGGCTGCGCTGTGGACGCTGCGGCGGCCCCGGCTGGCAAGCTGACGGCCGCAGGTCGCTAGGGACTACCGCGCCACCAGCCGCACCACCATCGGCCGGTGGTCCGAGCCCAGGTCCGGCCCCGTGTGTGCCTCCACCAGTTGCCACCCCGGCGAGGCCAGCACATGGTCTAGCGGCAGCACCGACAGCCAGCCCCAGGCGTTGGGCCAGGTGGGCACCCCAGGGCCTGCGCGGCGCATCTGCGCTTGCTCCGTGCCCCACAGGCCGCGCGCCCAGGGCGTGGTGTTCAGGTCACCCGCCATCACGGCCAGCCCGCCGGCCTGGGCCAGGTGCCGGGCTTCATCCTCCAGCGCCTTGTCGCGCGCCTGGGCAAAGGCGCTGCTGATGGGCGGCATGGGGTGCAGGGCGCTCAGGTGCACGGGCTGGCCGTTCCACAGCAGCGTGGCGCGCAGGCGCAGGGTATCGAGGTCCGTGGCGGGCTGCAGCACCTTCGCATCAGCCAGCGGGTGGCGCGAGAGAATCGCCAGCCCAAACGGGTCGGACTGCGGCACGGCTAGGCGGTGGGGGTAGTGCGCGGCAATGGCTGCGTCATCGACCAGTGCACGCTGGGCCAGTTCGGTGAATTCCTGCAAAAACACCACATCCGGCGCATCGGCAGATGCCAGCCATTGCCGCAGCGGCGTGAAGTCGGTGGTGTCCAGGTTCAAGTTGGCGGTGCCTACCTTCAGCACCTTCGCGTTGGCGATGTCAGGCTCGGCTGCTGGGGGCAGGGTAGCGGGCTGCCACACGAATGACCCCGCCACCACCAGCGCGGGCACAGCCAGCCGCCATGCACTGCGCCGCAACATCCACGCCGCCAGGCCCATCGCCACAGCGCCCAACGTGGCATAGATCCACTGCCAATGCGCTGCCAGCTCCACCAGCCACTGCAGCCAAGGCACATGGTTTGTGGGCAGCGCGCGCGACAAGGGCGCCGTCAGCCCACCCAATGCGCACAGCCACACAAGCCACTGGGCTCTGATGGCGAAGAACTGAGAAACGGAGGAGCGGCTGGGCATGGTGGGGTGCAAGGGAGAGGGATTTGTGGCTGTCGCGCTATGCAGCGCTTCGGGTGGCATGCGGCGCAGTGCCGGAGTATGCGGGCTGGGCGCGAGACAAGGCCGCATGGTATTTGGTGGTGCTGACTCCGGAGGAGGATGAGGCTGTGCTATTCCAGTCGAGGCTCAACCATGTGCGGGTGTTGTATGTGGGGTTTGCGTCTCGGGGGGAGGCGGCGTACGGGTGTTCGTGAATAAAGACTGTTTTCGGCGATGAGCAACCGGCGAGCATGTTTGTCCGGCAGGCAGCTTCAGGCTGAACTGAGGCATCCGGTGATGGCGGCGTCCCATCGTTGCGAAGCCCGTTTGTGGTCATTCAGTCAGTCTCCGCAGCAGTGAACTTTGGCATCAAACGGGGGCAGGGTCATGTTCTGCCCGGGCCATAAGGGGCCGAGTGCAACGAGCCATGCGACAGCCGCGCAGAAAGTCTGCCTCGACCATCTTTTACTGAAACACGCACACGCCCGATGACTGACTTTTGGCCCGGTACATGGCGGCGTCTGCAGCGCGCAGGTAGTCGTCCACCGTCGCCAGCCTGGATGCACTGCTGACCAATCCAATACTCGCGCCACTGATCACGGTGTGTTCGCCGACCACATAAGGCGCTGCGAGGGCGGCGGCAATCTGCTCTGCGCGTTGGCTGGCTTCCGCGGGGTCAATGGACTCCAGCAGCACATTGAACTCGTCGCCGCTCATGCGGGCGACCAGATCCACCGACCGCACGCAGGATTCGAGCCGCCGCGCCACCTGTTGCAAAAGCTGGTCGCCCACATGGTGCCCGTAGGTGTCATTGACGGCCTTGAACCCATTGAGGTCCAGCAGCAGCACGGCGAACATCGTGGTTTCGCCGCGTGTCGGCCTACCATCATCGTTCACCGCCTCGCTCTGCTGTAGCGCGATGAGTTGCGCAAGGCGATCGCGGAACAACGGCCGTCCCGGCAAGTTGGTCAGCGCATCGTAGGAACTGCCACGCTCGGCCAGATCGCTGAGCGACCCCGCCATGCGCACCGCAATGCCGTTTTCAAACTCGGCGAGCCCGCGCCAGTTGACCCACACCAGCCGCCCATCTCCGTGGAACGCCCGGAAATCCACCGAAAAGTTCGGGCTGTTCCCCGCCAGGTGTCTGCGGTAGGCCGCCTGCACTCGGGCGCGGTCCTCGGGATCGATGAACTGCTCCAGAAAGCGCCAGCCACCGCTATGCACCAGATCGAAGCTGCCCAGCCCGACGATTTGGTGAAAGCGCCCGGACACATGCAGCGCGTCCGTGCGCAAGTCCCAGTACCAGATGCCGTCGTTGGACCCGCGCGTGGCCAGCGAATAGCGGTTTTCGGAGCGCAACAACTCCAGCTCGGTGTTCTTCTGCTGGGTCACGTCGATCATCAGGCCGATCATGCGGTTCGGCCGCCCCGGCTCGACCACGGCGCGGCACAGATCACGCACCCACACGACCTTGCCAGACTTGGCAATCAGCCGGTAGCTCATCTCGTAGGCATGGCTGTGCGTGGCGTTGTAGGCGGCATCGTCGATGCGCAGAGCCTCCTCCAGATCATCGGGGTGCACATGCGCCCGCCAGAAGTTCGGGTCAGCCCGCCACTCTTCCACGGAGTAGCCGAACAAGCGCTCGACCTGCGGGCTCAGAAAGGTATTGCCCACGCCGATCTCAGCCTCCCACACCACGCCATCAATCGTTTCGAGCAAGCGCAAAAAGCGCTGGCGAATCTCCACCAGCACCTGTTCGGTGACGTCGGCAATCTCGATCAGGACACCCTGGCGGCTGATCACCCGCTCCGCTGCGTCTGTCTCGGGGTGGAGTTGCAGGCGCACCCAGCAGTAGTCCGCGTCGGCAAAGCGCAAGCGGAACACCGGCATGCCCGAACGCATGGTGCCGACGTCATCGGGGTGTACGAACTCCAGCAAAGACCTGCCGAGTGCCGCAGCCACCGGATGGCCGGTGAGCTTGTGCCACGCTGGATTCAGATAAGTGATCTCCCACAGCGCATCGGTTTGCACCACCGCCTCGGGCAGCAGTTGCAGCAGTTTTGCGGACGGAGGGGAAGTGGGAAGCATGCAGGGCTGTCGCAAAAAAACGGGGTCAGGTGAAGCCAACGGATAGGAAAATCAACCACACCCGATCAAGTATGGCAGGGGTTTTGGGCAGGCTCGTGCCATACACCACTGACAAGTCGTTAGTCGATTGGCTGGTCATGCTCGAAGCAGTGGCTCAGCCCGTCGATCTTGAATGACTGCAGTTAACGCTGAGCGACGGCTTTTCTTTGGTCGCCAGCGACCGCTACGAGTCGAAACCGTCAGTCTAAGTTACTGAGTGGGGCTCGGCTGCGGGGTACCAGTTGGGTCGCGAAACGATATGGCAGCAGTACCTTCTCCAGCCGGCACTCGGGCCGGGGAAAGTTGAAGCGTCCAACAGCCGCTTCGCTGCATTCAGCGCGAGTACCAGCGAAAACGGCGACTGACTTCAAACGCTGCGAAGCGGCTCCATCCCTGAACGCTGTAGGTTGGCGGTTCTGGCACCTAACCCGCCCAAGTCGCGCTGCACACCGCGTTACCCATGTTCACAGCAGTTCAGGGTTTGCCCTAATCATTGAATAACGTACTAGTTCGTACATTTCATGCACTTCCCATCAACCAAGGCACTTTTCTGTGCTGGATGTGCATGACTTCCAATCTTCCAGGCCAGCCGCAGCGGCTGGCACCACCCGCTACCTCCCCCGCCAAGCCGCATGGGCCCGCCGGGCTGGCGGCGGGGTGGGGCTGCGGGGTGGCGCTGGCTCCTGCACTGGCATGGGTACTGCGCGGAGTGCACACCGCATGATCTCGGGCACCACGCAACTGATTGCCCATCTGGGCTACCCCACGGAGTCGTTCAAGGCGCCCATGATCTACAACCCCTGGTTTGAAAAGCGGGGGATTGACGCCGTGGTGGTGCCCATGGGCGTGAAGCCCGGCGACTATGCTGGCACGCTGGCGGCGCTTGCGCGTGTGACCAACCTCAAGGGCGCCCTGGTGACCATGCCGCACAAGGTCACCACCTTGTCGCTGGCCGATGAAATCACGCCCACCGCCCGCATTGCCGGGGCCTGCAACGCACTGCTGCTGCGGCCTGATGGCACCTGGCTGGGTGACCAATTTGACGGATCGGGTTTTGTGCGCGGGCTGTTGCGCAAGGGGCGCACGTTGCGCGGGGCACGGGTGATCGTGTCGGGGGCGGGCGGCGTAGGCTCGGCCATCGCGGCATCGCTCGCGGCCGAGGGTGTGGCCCACATCAGCCTGTATGACACCTGTGCCGCCAGCGCCGAAGGGCTGGCCGAGCGCCTGCGTACCCATTACCCGAAGCTGGTGGTGCAGACGGGCTCCAACGACCCTGCCGGTTTTGATGTGGTGGTGAACGCCACGCCGCTGGGCATGAAAGAGGGCGACCCGCTGCCGTTTGATGTGACTCGCATCGACCCTGCGGCCATGGTGGGCGAAGTGGTGATGAAGACCGAATACACGCCCCTGCTGCAAGCCGCGCTGGCCAAGGGCTGCGGCGTGCAGGTGGGTACCGACATGCTGTTCGAGATGATTCCGGCCTACCTCGAATTCTTTGGCTACGGCACCGCCACAGCCGATGAGCTGCGCGCTGTGGCGCAAATCAAGTATTGACGCTGCCGCCCGCAGGGCGGGGCGCGGTGCCCGGCCCTTGGCTTTTCTGAACCATTGATTGCTGAGACACGAGGTGTACCCATGCGCCGATCCATTGCCACCGTCTCTTTGAGCGGAACCCTGCGCCAGAAGCTCGAAGCCATTGCCGCTGCGCGCTTCGATGGCATTGAGCTGTTTGAGCCCGACTTCATCAGCTTCACCGGCAGCGCCCGCGAGCTGCGCCAGCAAGCCGCTGACCTGGGCCTGGGCATTGACCTGTACCAGCCGTTTCGCGACTTTGAAGGCATGCCCGACGAGCTGTTTCGCCGCAGCCTGTACCGCGCCGAGCGCAAGTTCGATGTGATGCAAGAGCTGGGCTGCCCGCTGATGCTGGTGTGCTCCAACACCTCGCCCGCATCGCTGGGCGATGCCGAGCGCGCGGCGGCGCAACTGCACGAGCTGGCCGAGCGCGCCAGCCGCCGCAACCTGCGCATTGGCTACGAGGCCCTGGCCTGGGGCAAGTGGGTCAACCTCTACAAGCAGGCGTGGAACATTGTCGAGAAGGCCGACCACCCGCACCTGGGGCTGATTCTGGACAGCTTTCACACCCTGTCGCTGCGCGACGACCCGACGGGCATTGCCGACATTCCCGGCGACCGCATCTTCTTTGTGCAGATGGCCGATGCGCCGCTGCTGGCCATGGACGTGATCCAGTGGGCGCGCCACCACCGCAACTTTCCGGGCCAGGGGCAGCTGGATGTGGTGACGTTTTTTGAGCAGGCGCTGCTGGCGGGCTACACCGGCAACCTGTCGCTCGAAATCTTCAACGACGTGTTCCGCGAAACGCCCAACCGCCGCACGGCGCTGGACGCCATGCGCTCGCTGCTGTTTTTGGAGAGCGAATGCAAGAACCGCCTGACGGCCCGCACGCAGGCCGCATCTGCCGAGGCCCGCGCCCCTGCCGCCACCCGCGCCTTGCAGCGGCTGGACTTGGCCGCGCCGCCCGCTGCGCAGCCGCTGGGTGGCTTCAGCTTCATCGAATTTGGTGTGGACGAGGCCGCGGGCCAGGCCCTCGCCAGCACCTTCACCGCCCTGGGCTTTGAGCACACGGGCCGCCACCGCAGCAAGGCGGTGGATTTGTATTGCCAGGGCGACATCCAGTTCGTCATCAACACCCAGCCGGGGTCGGAGGCGCGCCAGCGCTTTGACGAGCTGGGCCCGTCGGTGTGTGCCATGGGCCTGGTCGCGCCCGACCCGGTGCAGGCCGCCAACCGCGCAGCAGCCCTGCTGTCGGCCCGGCACACCAGCCCGCTGGGGCCGAACGAGCTGCAGCTGCCCGCCATCATCTCGCCCGGCGGCGCGGTGGTGCACTTTGTGCACGCGGGCTCCACGCTGGATGCCGACTTTGTGGCGCCCGTGCCGCGCGCGCCGGTGCCGCAGGCAGGCGGCCTCACGCATGTGGACCACATGGCGCTGGCGTTGGCGCACGACCAGCTCGACACCTGGACGCTGTTTGCCCAGTCCATCCTGGGCCTGAGTGCGGGCGAAAGCCTGGAGCTGGCCGACCCGTTCGGGCTGGTACGCAGCTGCGCGCTGAGCAATGCCCAACGCAGCCTGCGCATGGTGCTCAATGTCTCCAAAAGCCAGCGCACGCGCACGGCGCAGCAGGTGCGGGCCACGGGCCGATCGGGCGGGGGTGTGCACCATATTGCGCTGGCCACGCAGGATATTTTTGCCACCGTGCAGACTTTGCAGGCCCATGGCGTGAAGTGGCTGCCCATCAGCCCCAACTATTACGAAGACCTGCTGGCACGCCTGGATCTGGATGAAGACTTGGTGCGCCGCATGCAGGCGCTGAACATCGTGGCCGATGTGTCGCCCGGCGGCGGGCGCTTTTTGCACGCCTACACCGAACCCTTTGCCGACCGCTTCTTCTTTGAAGTGGTGCAGCGCGAGGGCGGTTACGACGGCTATGGCGCGGTGAACGCCGCTGTGCGCATGGCCGCGCAAGAGAATGCGCACCAGCGCGCCGGTGCTGGGCCGTGAGAGGGATGCCCGTGGGCCTCTTGTTGGGGTGGGAATATGGACAAAAACGGCACTGGCGCTTGCTGCATAAGCGCTGGCAGCTATTGATTTGATAGTGCTATTGCCTGGAGCCAAGCCGCAGCCCTGACCCATGCAGCCATCCCCTGCGCGGCTGGGTACCCCTGCCATGCCCTTGGGTGTAAGAACCTTATATGGACGCCCCGAATAAGCCAAGCCCTCACTCACTGCTGCCA